>JAUWNA010000011.1 GCA_030612905.1 Promethearchaeota archaeon | reverse complement strand
ATCAAGCAAAATAAATGATTCTTTAAGTAGTGGAGATGAGATTGGTACCGTACAAGAAACACCCTTTTTTAAACATAAAATAATGATTCCTCCTGAAAGTTCTGGTATTTTATCGTTTATTGTTGACGAAGGTGATTATACGATCGTCGATGAGATATATACCTTAAAAAAGGATAATGTAGAAAAATCTTTTTGTATGTTACAAAAATGGCCAGTCACTATGAGTAAACCTTATAGCTCAAAAGATCAACCTAGCGAGCCTTTACTAACTGGCTTGCGTATTGTAGATTTATTGTTCCCCATAGCTAAAGGCGGTACTTTTGCGGTTCCAGGAGGGTTTGGAACTGGTAAAACAATTATTTCACAACATATAGCTAAATTTTGTAACGCAGAAATTTGTGTTTTTATAGGATGCGGGGAGCCGGGCAACGAGATTGCGAATTTCCTAAAACAATTTACGGAAACTATTGATCCTAAAACGGGAAGACCGTTATTAGACCATATTGTTCTTATTGCCAATACTTCAAATATGCCTGTGTCTGCTCGCGAAGCAAGCCTTTTTTCCGGCATTACAATTGCAGAATATTATAGAGATATGGGGTACGATGTTGCCGTTGTAGCAGATAGTATTTCACGATGGGCAGAATCATTAAGAGAGATCTCAGGCTTATTAGAGGAAATGCCTGCTGAAGAGGGTTATCCTGCGTATTTACCATCGAAACTATCAAGTTTTTTTGAGCGAGCCGGTGTTATTACAACTTTAGGAAAAAAAAAAGGATCAATTACAATCATAGGATCGTTATCTCCACCGGCGGGTGATTTTAGCGAACCGGTTACCGCAGCTACTAAACGTGTTGTTCAGGGGATTTGGGCTTTAGACCCTAAATTAGCATATCTAAAACATTATCCTGCAATTAGTTGGATAAGTTCATACTCCAATTATCCTGAGTATGTAACAGAATGGTGGAGCGAGAGAGATATTGTTTGGTCTGAGATAAATTTAAACTGGTTTGAGTGTAGGAAACAAGTAAATGAGATTTTAGCAAAAGAAAACGAGTTGAAATATCTTATCCAGCTACTAGGGCTAAAAAATTTGGCTGAAGATCAAAGGTTAGAAATTTTTACGGCAAGCCTAATAAGAAATGCATTATTAGTTCAAAATGCTTTCAACGAAGTAGATAGTTATACGAGTAGTAGAAAATTGTTAGGGTTAGTAAAAGTAATACTTTTATTATATAATAAAACTAAATCGCTCGTAGAACGAGGTTTTCTAATTGATGAGAAGAAATGTGAAGAGGTTCTCAATGAGGTTATGAAAATTAGCCATTATGTTCCTAATGAAAACTTTGAACAAATTGAAGAGCTAAGGGATAAGATTAATAATGAATCTTTACGTTTAGTTTTAAATATTCATAGAAAATGGTAAACCTCTCCTCTATTTTTAAGGGTTTATCTGCGACTCAAGGTTTGAACCATTCAAAGAAGTAATAACTCATTGTTAATGGATTGGCGATTACAAATTTCTTCCTTACAGAGGTCGCCAACCTTCCAGCTCGGACCATATCAATCGCAGTTATTTTTGCATCATGAGGTAATACATGAGCAATAAATGCTGAATGCTCTAACCCCGGTCCTTTCTTATACACTACAAAATCAGCGCCAAATTTTAGCCCTGGACGAGGAATGTATCCCTTTTTCCTTAGATCTTGATAAATAATATATTTTTCTTCAAATTTATGATGTATTTTTTTTCCGATTTCGTGAAACTCTTTGGAAGAAAGGTACTTATCGTTCTTAACATCAAATATGGTAATCTTTTCTTTTTCTAACAAGAAAAGAGCTTCAATTAGCGATAATTCCGATGGTTTAGAAAAATATTCTAAACGGGGTTTACTAATCCCGAGAGGAGACCCAAAAAATTTTTGTTTAACATATAAATATGAGGCAAACAATGGATTAAACACAATTACGCGATTATTAATGAATTTAGTTGGAATTTTTTCTGGGAAGTCGTCGTCGGTAAAATCCTCCAGTGAAATGGGAGGTTCTTTTTCTTTGCTCATCTAATTAGATGTATAACGGATAATTTAATAATTCTTCCAATTTAACAAACAATAGATATAATTATATAAATTTCTAATACAATTGTTTTAATAGAATAATTTAAATCATTCACTCAAAATTAAATTTGGTATTAAGAGAATCTTCTGCCGCGGGAATTTATTATCCACGATCCAAATCGGATTTAATTAAAATGTTGGATGAATCTTTTTTAGATAAAGAATTTGGACCAGGTGAAAAATTCAACTCCTTAAACCAAAAAACAAGAACAAATTTTGGTGGAATATCTCCACACGGGGGTTACGCTTATTCTGGTTGCTGTGCGGCACATACATATTTACATTTGTTTAAGGAAAAAATCCCAGATACTGTTGTAATATTAGCCACTGAAGATTTAGGATATAACAACATTGTTTTATTAGAAGTAGGTGAATGGGAAACTCCATTAGGTAACCTAGAGGTTGATAGCGATTTGTCTCAAAAATTGTTAAAAACGAGTAGCATGGTTAAAGGAGATGATTCTGCTTTTGTTGGATTTCCCTTTGGAAGAGAATATTACATTGATGTACAATTGCCGTTTATTAAATATTGTGGGTTAAAGAGAGAGATAAAAATCTTGCCAATTATTATTTCTATAATGGATTATGATAAATTAGATAAATTATCTAAAGATATCGCGAGAGCAGTCCAATCCTTAAACAAAGATATAGTATTTATAGGTTCTACAGATATGAGTCATATTATTTGTAAAGATGAATTTACTGCTGATTTAAAAGTGCAAGAAATGCTCTTAGCAGATAAATCTGTAATCAAATCGTTTATAGAATTTAATCCAAAGAAGACTTTTTTTGATGCGTCAAAATCTTCTATAAAAGGACCACAGATTCTTACCACATTAATGTTAATATGTAAAAGGATGGGTGCAAACGAATGTAAAGCGTTAAATTATTACACTAGTTATGACAAAGGTGGAGGCTCTGGTCCATGTAAATATAATGCAGGATATTTTTCGGGGATTATTATAAAAGATATTTAATAGAAAAATAACAATAATTATTTAGAAGAAGGTGATAAAATTGGTTATAAGAAAAGCATCGCATGCGGGAAGTTGGTACCCTGGTAAAAAAGAAGATTTAATAAAAAACTTAGAACAGGCTTTTTCTGATAAAGAGTTTGGGCCTGGTAAATTACCTGAAACGCTAAATCAAAATAATAGGACTATAATTGGAGGGGTATCTCCTCATGCAGGATATACCTTTTCTGGAAGATGTGCCGCCTTTACGTATTTGAACTTATTTAAAGAAAGAATCCCGGACACAGTTATCGTATTAGGGACTGATCATGTTGGCTATGGAAAGGTAGCTCTATTAGAAGATGGGGCTTGGGAAACGCCTTTAGGTAACTTACTAATTGACGATGAATTATCTAAAAAGATTTTAGATACAAGTGAAATGATTGTTGAAGATCGTTCTGCCTTCACCGGCTTCATGGAACAAGAACACAATATTGAAATACAATTACCTTTCATTAAATATTGCGCTAAAGATAAAGATGTAAAAATAGTAACACTAAAAATAGGAATTAGAAGAGATTATAGCGTATTTGAAAAAATAGCTTCCGATATTTCAACAGCTATTAAGGCGTTAAACAAAGATATTGTTATTGTAGCATCATCTGATATGTCACATAAAGAAGTTCTTGATAAAAATCAATTAAGTGAGTTTAAGAAATTTGATCAAGATGTTATTGATGCTTTTGTAGAATTAAAACCCAAAAAAACTCTTTCAGCTGCTTCAAAAACAACCGTATGCGGAGCCCAAACAATAACGACTTTAATGTTAATTTGTGAAAAATTAAACGCAACCAAAGGTGAATTGTTAAAATATTATACTAGTAGCGATATTAGAGGAGGATACGGATATTGTGTTGGTTATTTTTCGGGGATTATTGTAAAATAAAAAATTTTGAGAAATATTAAATTAAAGAAAAAATTTTGAGAAATATGCCAGAGGAAAACGAGGAGAAAGTAGAAGACTTTATCTCTCTTTGGAAAAAAAAAATCACATCAGAGAATCAATCTTCTGTAATTGGAGAGTCACTTGATAAAATTGAATCATTACAAAAAGAAAACGATGATTTGAGAAAAAAAATTGCTGCTAATATTAATTTGATAACCCGGTCTGAGGAAATCCTTAAAAGTGTTGTTGCTGAAAAAGAAAAATTAAAAGTAGAGAAGGAAGAGGCGGTAGTTGAAATAAGCATAAAAGTGAACGAATTAAAGTTCGAAAATTCAGAGCTTAGTAGTAAAGTAAAAAGTATGATAAAACTCTTGCTAGAAAAGGATGAAGAAATTAAAGCCAAAGATAGTCTAATTTCTCATCTGGAAACAGCGAGTATTTCTTCTTCAGGTCCAACAACATCAGTAAATGGCTCGTTGGTTGAGGAGCTGCAATCTGATTTGAATAAAAGAAAATCTAACGTAACAAATCTAGAGTCAAAAATTTCAGTATTATCGGATGAGATTAATTCACTAAATAAGCAATTAGTCGAAAAAATGAAAGGAGCGCCTGTAGATTATGTACTTCAAGTAGAACCCCCTAAGCCTCCTAAGCCTCCAACACCTACCGTTATCAAACCACTCCCTCCTGAACCGTCTTCAAAACCGCTTGAAGCATTATGTAAAGATCTGCAATCGGATTTAACAAAATATAAACGGGTGATTGAAAAATTAACCAAAGAGAAATCACAACTTAAGAATGCTTTAGAAGGAAAAGGATTCCAATTTAGCTCTCAAGATTTGGAATCATTGAAAGAAGAAAATGAATCACTTAAAAAAGATCTTGAAAGATTTCAAAGTTCTATAGTGGTTGAGAGAATAGAAGCAACGCAGATTGCCACCCAAAATGTCGAACAAAAAATAAAAGACCTTGAAAGTAAAATAAAAGAAAGGGAAAATATAATAGCAGACTTAAAATTATCACAAATAACCCCAACTACGGTTTCTGCGGGTTCAATGCCCGAATTAGTCGAAAATCTACAGAAAAATATAAACAAGTTAAAATCAATTATTACTGAGAAAGATAAAAAGATTTCAGAATTAAATAAACAAGTTTACCAAACATAGTTAATTGATTTTTTGCAAATTTATTAAGTCTTGTCTCATTTTTAAGAATGAAGTTCTTTCTTATATAGATTTTATTTTAAACCATAACCAAAAGTTTCAAATATTATAATTAAGTAAGTTCTTTGTGCGATAAGAAATTAAATGAAGAAAAGATGGCTATTCATATGAAAAATTCGTTATCATTTGTATTTATTGGACACATAGCCATCGACAGTATAATTCGATTTAAACAAAAACGAAAACCATCTTTAGGTGGAAGTGTTACTTTTGGCTCGTTAGGGCTTAGAAAATATACGAAGTCAACGAAGATTGGTATTATCTCAAATTTAGGAACTATAAATTTTAATAAATCGTTATTAAAACATTTTGATAACAAGTCTATAGATATTAGTGGTGTGAAATCGTTTGAGACCGAAAATACCAATTTTGTTTTAGATTATTCAAATCATTCAAGAACACTAACCCTCAAATCTAGAAGTCCTAATCTAAGATTCGAAGATATACCTGAATTTTATAAAACAACCCTTCCGAATATTATCGTATTAGTTCCTTTGTGTAATGAAGTTTCTTACGAATATGTATCAAAAATGTTAGAGGTATTTCCAAATGCTTTTATTGGAATTGATTTACAAGGATTTATTAGAAATATTAACGATGATGGGAAAATATCTTATATCTCAGATGAAGCGATTATTGCTAACATGAAAAAAATTATTCGCTTAATAGGTGATCGATTAATTCTAAAAGGGTCTGAGGTTGAAATGAAATTATTATCTGGTGAAACAGACCTACAAAACGTAATGGAATCCTTTAAGAGATTAGAAAATAAAGCTATATATATCATGACACTGGGAGAAGGAGGATCAATGATATTAAAGAATGGAGAAAAACTATTAAAAATCCCGGCTTTTAAACCAAAAACTGTTGTGGATGAAACTGGAGCAGGTGATATATATTTATCCATTTTTCTATATGAACTAATCAATTCTGATAAGTCTTGGAATGCGGTTGAAAGTGCGGGATACTTTGCATCAGCGGCAGCATCTTTTCTGATTGAAATGAAAGGTCCAACGGGGTTCGAAACGAAAAAAAAAGTTTTAAAAAGGTTAGAAAATAAAAATTATATCAACTAATTCACTTTAAGTGTAATAGCATGCATATTAATTCACATTTTGCTGTAGGAATAATCTATGTTTCAATATTGAATTACTTTTTCAATTTTTCTTTGTTTGAATATTTCCTCATCCTTTTACTTTCTTTTATCTGTGATTTTGACGTCTTTTTTTCTCAATACGCTAAAGACCACAATCACAGAATGCTTATTTCTCATTCAATAATTCCTAGTCTCTTTATCATAGTAATTGGAATAATTTCTAATTGGCCCGCATTGTTATTCAGTGGTATCGCATATTCTACACATATCGTTATAGATACTTTTGATTGGGGTACAAATTTTTTCTACTTTCAAAAAAAACAAGTTGGATTAAAACTATTAATATCAAAAGAAGAATTTAACAATCTTCCTAAATACTTGACTAAATATAAAAAACCTGAATCCTTTTTTGATGAAAAATATTATAGTAGTAAGATTTGTTTAGGAATTGAAGTTATTTTATTTGTACTCATGGTTATATTTATAATTATTTTTGCGTTTCAATATATTTTTTTTCTATTCATTTATTTTATTTTTTTATTTTTCCATTTGTATAGACACTTTCTATTAAAAAGAATTGAATCTTCAGATTAAATTTAGCCTGAATATAATCGATTCTTGTACCTTATAAATTAAATGAAAAAAATTTAAGAGTTAAATGTAAGTTTTAAATCATGTCCCACAAAGTGGATGTAAATTAAATTAATAACCTAAAAAAATTAATATAAATGTGATCTTATATGTCTGAAGGAATGAAAACCAAAGTTGGATTGTCTTTAGAACAAGAAATGATATTTTCGTGTGACCTTGGGGATATGAAAGTAAAAGATTGCTATGTGGACGATACAAATAAGGATGAGGTTGACATGCTTGGTCCTAATCCTACAAGAATGTTAGGATTAGCCTTATTAGGATGTTTGAGTGCTAGTTTTATCTTTTGTTTAAAAAAAAGAAATCTAACTTTAGACGATTTGAAAGCTGAAGCAGAACTAACAATTGCGAGAAACAAAAAAGGTTTCTGGAGAGTTAAAAAGATCGATGTAGATCTTGATATTAAGATTAACGATCCTGACACTCGTAAAAGAGCAGATCAATGTAGAAAGATGTTCGAAGAATACTGTGTTGTAACTCAGGCCGTTCGAGAAGGTATTGATGTTGAAGTGAATGTTAATTATTAATTCTTTTTATTATCTTTTTATAACTTTTTAAATGTGTGTATAAATTAATTGTATAATTTAATCGGTTATACCACCATTAGTTATTGTGAATACAGCTTCTCCTTCGGGTAAATGGGGGGCATCAACCATTTTTGCTACCCTCTGTTCTCCTTTTCCTTTTCTTAAATAAATTCTTATTGTAGCACCATGGGCCATAATATGTCCTCCCGTATGAGTTGTTGGATTTCCATAGAATACATCTGGCTTCGAAGAAACTTGGTTGGTAATCATTATTACCAACTCGTCAAATATTTCTGTTAACCTTAATAAATCGTGGATATGAGTGTTGAGTATTTGTTGTCGATTTGCCAAAGTGCCCCTCCCGACATATTCGCTTCGAAAGTGCCCAATTATTGAATCTACAACAATTAGTTTTATATTCTTTTCTTTAATTATCTTTGAAGCTTCTTGTGCTAGCAGGACTTGGTGATCAGAGTTATAAGCTCTCCCAACAGTAATATTCCGTAAAACTTGATTATAATCTAAATCTTTAGCTTCGGCCATTTGGACTATTCTTTCAGGTCTAAAAGTTCCTTCCGAATCGATATAAAGGGCATTACCTTCAAGGCCTCCTTCTTCGTAGGGTAATTGAACGTTTACACAGAGTTGATGCGCTATTTGGGTCTTTCCCGTTCTATATTCTCCATAAAACTCGGTTAAAGCACCCGGTTCAATCCCTCCTGCAAATAACTCGTCTAATGTATGACTACTTGTTGTTAACCGATTCAAATGCTTTCTTTTTTCCCATATAATGTCAGCGCTTTCAAATCCCATTTTTTCAATGTCTTGAGCAGCTTTAACTATTTTTTGAGCTGTTTTTTCTCCAATTCCAGCTTTATCCATTAATTTAGAAATTGGATAAATTGCAAGATATTTGATCGAGACTATTCCTGCGTCCTTTAACTTTTTTATTGTAACATCCCCTACTCCCGGTAAATCCTTTAGTTCGTATTTTACCTCCGTTTTTATTTCGTCTTCACTGATATTTTCTTCTAAATCAACTTTTTTTTTTGCCATGATTTTACCAAACACAAAATTAGTTTAATTTAAATTGTAATCTCAATAATTTATTGTTTAATACATATAAAAATAATAACAAAAAAATAAAAAATATAAAGTTATTTCTTTTTCTGACCTTCCTTGCCGCTCTTAGTTATCATTAGTAGTAGAATAAATAATAGCACACTCATAAGAAATGTCAACATCGCCATTGCTCCCGGCAACCAAACGTAGCTTAAATAGAGAAAAGGTGGGATAAATAAACCAATTATAATAATAAAAACTGGCAAAGGCACATCTTCACCCTTTAGATCTACGAATAATGGAACAATTACTAAACCAATCAAAATAGACGCTGAAACCCTAAAAGCAAACAGCATGGTGGGGTTTACCCAAGCTTCAATTCCGAAAACACTTGTGTAAGTATTTGGTAAATAGAAAAACCAATATAGGGTAGTGTTAGTTTGCATTGTAGGAAGAGATACTGGTAAAATCGCAGTAAGAATCAATTGTATTATAATTGCTAAAATCAAGTATAAAACAATGTCATTAATTTCCTTTTTCTCTTTTGTTACACCGTATAAATCTCGTAATAAACAGAAAATCCAAAGAATAAATAAAATCAAATATACTCCAAGAACATCAAATTGAAGAAACCATAAGACATTAATTGGTATTAGAGCCACGATATACGCTAGATAACCAAATCTTTCGTTCCTCTTGAATAGATCGAAAAATAAAAAAACACCATAAATCACAAAAAGTGTTGCTACAATTATTATAGCATTTATTAGTTCAAAATCAGCCACTATAAAAACTTCCTCTTAAATTAATTATTTTAATTTTATTAATAAGTATATAACAACATGTTATTTTAAATATAATTCCTAAATTTCAATTAGAAAGGATTTAAGTTTTGAAATAGTTTATTTTTTCTCCTTCTGATTTATTATAATTTCGAAATTATTTTAGATAAATTGTTTATCATTTTTACTGATTTGCTCTTATCTTCTGACTCTGCCGATAACAGGATTGCATTTCTGTTTAAAGCTACTTTAATGTTCACGTACACGTCTTCACCAATTATTTTTAACTCATTTATAATATCTTGGTACTTTAATTCGTGTTCATCGGCGAATTCAATTAACCTATTATGAATTGTTTCTATGATTTCTGCTGATACGGGTATTGTTTTATTAACTTTTATCCCATTAGGAAAACCAATTGTAAGAGAACTAATTAAATCTTTTTGGTTTGCCATAATTTCAAGAATTTTAAGCAAAATGTAATTACCATCGGAAAAAGGTGCATAATGTGGAAAATAAAATTTCAGCGACTCAGAGGCGGCAAGACAAGCTCGCTCTTGTCTAATTTGCCTTGAAAGCTCTCCGGGATTATTCTCTACAAGTTTAATTGGATGTCCACTTTCTTCTATAAAACCTTTAACGACGGGAGAAATCGAGGGAGTTAGAATAACCGTACTATTTCTAGATTTCTGAATTCTCTCATCATATGCAACAAATAACATTAATAAATTTTCATAGCTAATTTCTAATCCATTTTCATCCACTAGTAATATCCTTGATCCGTCAACGTCAAAACACACACCTAAATGACTATTTGAGGCTTTTACGATGTCCGCAGTATTTTTTATGGTGTTTATACTTGGTACGGGCACTACAGTTCTTTCCCGGTAATGAGTGTTTAGCGCAATTACTTCAACTCCTATCTCGTTAATTAATAATGGAGTTATTTTTCCAGTTGGACTAAATGAGCAATCAACTACTATTTTTAAACGCTCTTCTTTTATTTGTTTTTTATTAACGAATTGTTCTAATGATTTAATATACACATCTTGAGTTTGAGGGATCGCAATTATACGCCCTATCCTTCGCGGTTCTGCCCGCCTAATTTGCGTGGGGAAATTGCGGTATGAATCAATGATTTTTTTTATTTCGACAAGGGATAACTCAATCCCTCCAGCGTCTACAAATCTAATACCCACATCTTCGCTATATAGGTGCCCTCCTGAAAAATATGCTCCTCCACTTGCTCCAAATCTTCTAATCGTAAACTCTAATAAAGGAAATGTGCAGTCGGAAAGATTTAAAACATTTACTCCCGTACTCATAACACCCGAAGTATATGCTCTTTTTAACATGCGGCTGTCGTTATGGTAATCGCGTCCAATTACGATTGTTTCATCTAATTGAAATGTACTTCCATGAATAGATCCAATAGAGCTGGCTATTTCAGGAGTGAATATATAATTTGCTCTTCCTACAATTCGTCCGTTTTTGTTCAGTTCATCTATATTTTGGACGCGTGCGCACATTTAACATCAGTATAATTTCGTATTGTAAAAAATAATTAGAAAACTAATTAATATAGCTAGTTTTGATTTAATAACTTTAACTGTTAAAAATTAGGAATGATTTATGTTATTAAATATTATTAAAAAATTAGTAATTTCGAATTAGCTAGACGCGATTATCATTCTCTTTTGGAATGAAATCTTTTAAAATGTTCATTAGATAATTACTATTAACAAAAAATAAAAATATTCTAAGGCAAAAAAGTGAAATACCTATGAAAATTTCGAGAGATGCAAGAAATAGATATGGATTTGATGATTTCAAATTTTCTGAATATGGAAGTATTGAATTTGATGGGGATATACATTTAGTTAGATTATTTGTGCAGAAATTGAATCAAAAGAAAGATTTAGTGAACTTTCCCGAAATGGCAATCCGAATAGGGGAATTTAACGGGATGGCATTAATATATGAAATTAAAAAGTATTTGCTTGATTTGTACAAAGAAGAAACAGTGGATCCATCTTTAAACCGTGAACTTTTTGATTACTTGAAAAAAAGAATTGGGGCTACTAAACTTAATAGTGCTATTTACTCATTGATCGAAGAATTTCCTCCCGAAAGTATCTATCATCAAGAGAAAGTTGATATCGATCAATTCTTGAAAGAAAAAATCGATGATGTTGAAAATGAAATTCAATTTGTCCAGGAATTTTTAAATCTTTGGCTTGGAAATATAAACCCTTCTTTCTCACCATACATTGAACTATTTGATGATGGTTTGCTAGAAAAGAGGACGGTATACAGGGAAATAATTAATGAAACAAAGGAATTTTTCAATAGTAAATCTAAATTTGGTCCAAATAATCAAAATTTAATTGAGATGTTAAATGAGCCTACACTCAAATATCCACATTCAATTCGGGAACAATTAGAATATATACATGAACATTGGGGCCAAAAATTAGGGAAATATTTGTTTAGAATTTTGGTTGCCATCGATATTATAAGAGAAGAAGAGATGTTAAGAGGATTAGGCCCTGGTAAGTCAAAAGCTTATGAATACGACATAATGGAACTTGAAAATTACACCAGCGATAAAGAATGGATGCCTAAAGTGGTGATGATCGCTAAGAATGTTTATGTTTGGATGGACCAACTTTCTAAAAAGTATAAAAGATCTATAACAAAGCTATATGAAATACCAAATGAAGAATTAGCTCAATTAAAGGAATGGGGATTTACTGGACTTTGGCTTATTGGACTATGGGAAAGAAGTCAAGCATCTAAAACGATTAAACGTTGGTGTGGCAATCCAGAGGCAGAAGCTAGCGCTTATTCAACATACGATTATGCAATCGCGCATGACTTAGGTGGTTACGAATCATATGAAAATTTAAGAGATAGAGCAATGACAATGGGTATTCGTCTTGCTTGTGATATGGTTCCAAACCATACGGGCATCGTTTCCAAATGGATAATAGAACATCCTGATTGGTACATTTCTTTAAACTATCCTCCATTTCCTTCTTATAGTTATTCTGGAGAAAATTTATCTGTCGATCCTAATAAAGGGATATTTTTAGAAGACAAATATTTTACTAGAACTGATGCCGCGGTTACATTTAAACATGTAGACTTTAGAACGAGAGAAGAGAAATATATTTACCATGGAAATGACGGAACTAGTTTTCCATGGAACGATACTGCTCAATTAAACTTTTTGAACCCTGAAGTGAGGGAGGCAGTCATACAAACCATACTTCATGTTTCCAGAATGTTTCCAATTATTCGCTTTGATGCTGCTATGACACTTACGAGGAAGCATTTTCAACGTTTGTGGTTTCCAGAACCGGGGACTGGAGGTGCTATTCCTTCAAGAGCTGAACAAGGTATATCAAAAGAGGATTTCTATAAAGCAATGCCGAAGGAGTTTTGGCGTGAAGTTGTAGATAGGATCAATAAAGAAAATCCAGACACTTTACTATTAGCAGAAGCATTCTGGCTGCTTGAAGGATTCTTTGTGAGAACTCTAGGAATGCATCGCGTATATAATTCTGCCTTTATGAATATGCTTCGCGACGAAGATAACGCTATGTACCGATTAGTGTTAAAAAACACTTTAGAATTTGATCCTGAAATTCTTAAACGATTTGTTAATTTCATGAATAATCCAGACGAAGAAACTGCTATTAAACAATTTGGAGATGGAGGTAAATATTTCGGCGTTTGCTTAATGCTCATAACTATGCCCGGCTTACCCATGTTTGGACACGGTCAAATAGAAGGATTCAGTGAAAAATACGGCATGGAATATAGACGTGCTTATTGGGATGAAAAGATTAACTCGAACTTGCTTCAACGGCACGAAGATATAATTTTTCCTATAATGAAGAAACGCTACTTATTTGCTAACGCGAATAATTTTTTATTATATGATTTTTGGAGTGGTAATGTGGTTAATGAAGATGTTTTTGCTTACTCAAACAGAGTTAATAACGAACGAGGTTTGGTTCTTTATCACAATAAGTTCGCTGAAACAAAAGGTTTTATTAAAAATTCCGTTGGGTTTGCTGATAAGTTAGCAGAAGATAAAAATGTAGTTCAAAAGTCTTTAATAGACGGTTTAACCTTACCTAAAGAGGGATATTGCATCTTCAAAGATTACATAACGGGGTTAGAATATATTAGACGAAATAGAGACCTATACGAACAAGGGTTGTATTTAGAACTTCAAGCATATCAAATGTTTTTATTTATGGATTTCCAAATAGTCCAAGATAATGAATTTTTTCACTACGCTCAATTGCACGATTTATTAGGGGGAAAAGGAGTTTATAATATCAATGAAACTCTGCACGAGATAATCTATCAACCATTACACGAAAAATTTAGAGCCATAGTTAATACACCTAATTTTAAAGATATATTAAACCCTCAAAAAACAGAACAAGTTGTAGAAGTAATTAGCGATAAATTAAATTCATTTTTAGAAGAAATTAAAAACTATTCTTCGAGTAAAAAGGATGTTACAAGAGTTAAAAAAGAAATTATTAATAAATTAAAAGTTATATCAAGATTGGAACAAAGTCTAAAAGATTTAAAATTTAACAAGGAATTAACATCTATTTATGAGAAAATACTTCCTAATTCTGAATTTGAATGGGGGATACTATTATCTTGGCTATTTATTCATCAATTAGGAAGGGTAGTTTCAGATAAGAATTATGAACTGCAAAGTCGTAGTTGGTTTGACGAATGGAGGCTCTCCAAATTTATTAAAAATATCCTCGAAGAGTTATCCATAAAAGAAGAAGAAAAAGCGCAGGATGGAATTTCTATCGTTAAATTGATGATAACTTTACAAAACTGGGCTGCTTCAAATAAATATACCGAGAAAAACTTATATTCAATCTTTCAATCATTTTTCAGCGAACCGGAATTACAACAATTTCTTAATGTTAATAGATATCACAATCTTCTATGGTTTAGCGCAGAATCGTTTAACACTTTCCTAAGATGGATGTATTTAATTGCTATAATAAGTAAACTAGACCAATCAAAAGAAAATGTGGTTAATGAAATAGAAGCGCTATTAGAAGATTGTCAAAAACTTATAAAAATCGCGGAAACCTCGAAATATCAAGTTAATAAGCTACTAGAAAGTTTGCAAAGTTTATTATAGGAGTGTTTACTTAAATCATAATCTAGAAAGGAGTAAATAGATAAAAACCTTCAGTAAACCACATTCCAAGGAAAAAATAGATGCTTACAATTATAACTACCATTATTACTCTTTCACTTATTACTACAATAATAGTTACTACTAAAGAACCCCAATATTCTTTCTCATAAAAATAATGCACAATAAAGATTCCAATTAGTACATTTATTATGAAAATTAAAAAACCAACCATTAGATAAATTAAAGCTATCTCATCCATAGTCAAACCTAATTCGATAAATAGAGGAGATGAAATGAAAATAACTATCAAGCTTATAACAACTAATAAGATTATCCATACTAAATTAACTAGAAACGCCCTTCTAAAAGAACTTTCCCATTTTAGCTTTGTCGCTAGCCAGTTAGTATACAGTGCTCTTAAAATTAATATTATTATTAAAATTACGACATCTACAAGAATGACAATAGGATCCATAATCTCATACCTTTATTGATTTTTAATTTTTGTTTAATTTTAATTATTTGTAGTTAGATAAATTGAAAAACATAAAATGAACTAACTCCCCCTGTTGTCAAACCAAAAATAATGCTTAATACATTAGCTACTATAATTCGAATGAAAACCTGGATGGAAATTACAGCTAAAGTTATAAAAATCGAGTCTTTAAATCCACTTTTGTAAAAAACCTTGATTAGCAGTGCGATAACTAAAAGATTTATGAGCAATATTATTACAGAATTGATAATGTTAATATATGTAATTAAATCAATATCTGCTCCAATAGTAATTAAATAATCCGTTATCAAGACACTTAAAATACTTATACCAAAGAACATAATTAAAAACCAGATTACATTAACTAATACTGCAGTTTTATACGGTTTACGACACTCGAATTTGTCTGTAAAAAATTTAGTTAAAAAGATACCTCCTAAAAGGATTAAATAACTAAAAATAATATTAATAGTGATAAAAATTATAGTTGACATATATTTATGAATAACTTGTATGATTTATTTGAATTCTCTTCTTTAAGTAAATATAAAAATATTTATAAAGATTTTCTTAATCGAATCACGCAAAAAACCCATTTAGTTCCCCCTAACATTTTAATATATCATTTTTAAGTTATTAAATAAAAATAGACATACTCTTAATTACATATTAGTACCAAGATCAAGAGTTTTATCTCATTACTAATTTTTATAACGATAAAATAATTCTATTTTGAGCTTTTAACATATCTTCCATAATTAGTTCCATAGCGTCTTGAATATCTGGCACACTGTCTGGAATACTTCTCTTAGCATTGATACTTGCCATTAATACTTCGTTTAATCCTCGTAGAATCATATCTGGGGAATACCAAGGTCTTTTAGAGGCCCACCATTGCTGACACGAATGGATCCCTCGATCTAATAAATTTCTCGCATTATCAAAAATTGATTTTTTTTCGTCATCCATGCTATCTCGATATTTACTCGATAAATGGACTAAAGTTAGAGCATACATAAAAAATCGGTGTTGTTCAATGTGAATTTCATTATTAGGATCAAACCAAAGAGGAAAAGGAACATTACGAGCTAAATCATAAGGCATAGTTGACCAAGAAGATGCCCGTGGATTCTGTATATTGATTTTAGGGAACTTGTCTATGATTTCTGAAACATTACATAACTTAACATCGTTACGATGAGGGAGAACACTAAAAAGAGGTATCAAAAAATTATTTATAGCATGTTTTACATGGTGTCCAAAAGTTTCTCCATCCATTGCTAAAATAACATAATAATCCTCTGAGGTATGTTTGTAATATAATCGATTTATAAACGCATCAACAGTATTAATTTTATCAAATGCACAATCAATAGAGATATAATCGTCTCTAAATAGTAATTTTAAATTGTTAGGATGTTGTGATATAAAAGTTGTAGGAAATTCGGAT
>JAUWNA010000002.1 GCA_030612905.1 Promethearchaeota archaeon | reverse complement strand
TGGGGGGAGTTGAACCCCCGGCCTACTGATGATTCGAACCAATTGATTAGTTGATTTTACGAATCAGTCGCTCTACGACTAAGCCACAAAGGCGAAATATTTAATATATTAAATATAAATATTAGAAAATTATAAAATTTTACCAATGAATAACAACGATTATATTAGTTCAATAGGAGAAATAACATTAATAAAAATTATTGAAGAATTAATTTTTGAAAAAACTGGAAGTAAATTAATTAGAGACGATTCTTTTTTTTTTAAAATTATAGAGGAAGATATCCTAAAAGATATCGTTCTTAACTCAGACATGTTCAATGCTGCAACAGATGCTCCAGAACAAATGTCCTTTTATCAGATGGGACGAAAATCTGTTCTTATGAATATAAGTGATCTTGTTGTTAAGGGCGTAAAACCCCAAGGTGTCATTATTTCTCTAGGACTTCCTGAAAATTTAAAAGTTATAGATTTTAAATATTTGATTGAAGGAATTATCGATTATGCAAAATTGTGGAATATTAATTATTTGGGAGGAGATATTAATAAATCTAAAGAAATAATTATAAATCCGACTGTATTTGGTTTTAAAGATCCAAAAAAAATAATTTATCGAAAAGGCTTAAAACCAGACGATTTAGTTTTGATAAACAATAGATTCGGCTTAACTGGTGTAGGATTTGACATAATTTTAAATAGAAAAGAGAAAATAGAGGATTTTCCTAAATATAGTAGAGCTATCAAAAGTGTATTAGAACCAAACGATATAGGAAATGAAGGTATTATTTTAGCAGATAATCAACTAGCAACGGCGAGTATTGATTCTTCTGATGGGTTATCTAAATCTTTAAAAGATTTGCTTTTGTCAAATCCTAAAATGGGGTTTGAAATTGAATTTAATGAAAATTTAATTCATCAAGATTCAACAAAATATTCAAAAGAATACAATATCTCGTTAGAAAATTTAGTCTTTAATGGAGGAGAAGAATTTATTCATTTGTTTACGATCAACCCAAAAAATCTTAAAAAGGCTCAAAAAGTTATCAATTCGAAGGGTGGAAAATTGTTTAAAATAGGAAAGGTAATTTCTGAGGAGAAAATCTATTTTTTAAAAGAAGGTAAAAGAATTGAATTAAAGAGTCAAGGTTATGAACATTTTAAATAATTTACCTTAATGAAAACATTCAAGGAATATAGAACAGAAACGACTACAGAAAAAGTTATAAATTATTATAGATTTTATCCATTACAATTTTACTTTAATATTAACTTTTTAACAAGAATTAAAACATTTGATCTTATTAGTATAATAGTACAGGGCCATTAGCGCAGGCAGGTAGCGCAGCAGGCTTTTAACCTGAAGGTCGTGGGTTCGATATGCTCGTTCGAAAAGATCGGGTACGAAATTCCCACATGGCCCGCTAATTTTTTATTCTTTGTAAAGACCAAGTTAAAAATTATTTTAAAAGAAAAATTTTGCATGAAATAATTAATCGAGTATGCATTAAAGGTAAATATTAAGATAGATCGTTAAAACGAATAAGTTCTCTTATAGCTAAAAAAATGGTTGATATAGAATTTAAATTACCATCTGATGAACCCGAACAATTAATAATTAAGTCTCAAGACACAACTAACGAAGAGTTTGGCTGTGAACCGGACAAAAGAGACATAGAAGCCCTCTTAAAATATGGTGTTATAAATTTGAATAAACCCAGTGGCCCAACTAGCCATGAAGTAGTCTCTTGGGCCCGCAAGATTTTAGGAATTGATAACGCAGGACATGGAGGGACTTTAGATCCAAAGGTTACTGGAATATTACCTTGTGCGCTTGGTAAAGCTACAAGAGTTTTGTCGGCATTATTGCATGCAGGTAAAGAATATGTAGGAGTTATGTATTTGCACACACCTGAAAAACAAAAAAAAATTGAAAAAGTATTTAAAATTTTCACGGGTAAAATTTACCAAATGCCTCCTATAAAATCATCAGTAGTTCGAAAATTGAGAATAAGAGAGATATATTATGCCAAAGTGCTTGATGTAAATAAAAATCATGTATTGTTTAAGGTCGGATGCGAAGCAGGTACTTACATCCGAAAATTATGTTTTGATATAGGAGAAGCTTTATGTTCAGGAGCACATATGTTAGAATTAAGGAGAACTAGAGTAGGGAATTTTATAGAAGATAAAAGCCATGTAAATCTTCACAATCTAAAAGATGCATATTCTATATACCGTGAAGAAGGTGATGACTATTATTTGAGGAAAATAATTACTCCTATGGAAAAAATGGTATCACATTTGCCAAAAATATATGTGAGAGATACTGCTGTTGATGCTTTATGTCATGGTGCGGATTTAGCTTCTGCTGGAACGTGTTATGTAGATGCACGAATCAATAATAACATGCAAATAGTTTACATGACGCTTAAAAAAGAATTAATTGGTTTTGGTACTGCTAAAATGAATGCAATGAAGATTTACAAAGCAAAATCTGGAATTGTGGCTAGAACCAATAAAATATTTATGGAACGAGGCATTTATCCTCGGTGGAACGAAATAAACAAAAAGTAAGAAAATATAAAAATATGAAGCAAAAGAACCAACATTATTCTACTCAATACCCAGATGTAAAAATTAAAGTTTATTCCGTTCCAGAGAGTTTAAAGCAGCATTTATTTATTTTTAAAACTATCACGGGAGTTTTTTCATTTAAAAAATTAGATTTAGGAACTAAAGTTTTTATTGAGCACATGACCATCCCAAAAAAACAGAGCGTTTTACTCGATCTAGGGTGCGGGTATGGTGCGATTGGAATTGTGTTAGCATACAAATCACATCAAAGCACAGTTTATCTAATTGATATAAATAGAAGAGCAATCTGGTGCACTAGGGAAAACATAAAATATAATTTATTGGATAGGACAAATAAAGTTATTACTTTATCAGGGAACTATTTTAAACCTATTGAAAATAAAAACATAAAGTTTGATGGAATTTATATGAATCCACCTTTACGCAATGGTAGAAGAGAATTTCTCAAGTTATGTGAAGAGATTCCTTATTTTTTAAAGCCAAAAGGACTATTTCAATTCGTGATAAAAAAAAAAATGGGCGCAGATTATGTATTGAAATACATAAATATCAATTTTTCAAATATATTCGATATTAACATAATTTGTAAGAGATCTGGATACTGGGTTTTTGACCTAACTTTATTAGACTAGAGTAATAATTTTAATTTTATTATAAATAAAATTCAAGAAAATTATTTAGGAAAAATGGAAAATTTTTTTACAAATCGAATATTCTTTTAAAAAATATAGTAAGGAAAGAGGATTTTTTTTGACTAAAAAAAGAAAGATAGATGTTCTACTTCATGATCTGGTTCCCAAACATTATCTTCTAACAAAAGAAGAATCACAAAATTTGTTAGGAAAATATAAAATACATATTTCTGATTTACCTCAAATGTTTGAAAAAGATCCAGTAGCAATTGCGATTGGTGCTAAAGAAGGTGATATTGTTAAAATTGTTCGAGATTCACGTACAACAGTAAAAGTCATAAATTATTATCGTTATGTCAAAAAAGAAAAAGTGTAATTAATCTCTTTTATTGAAATTAATATTAAGTAGGTTAGACAAAAATTGAGTGCTGAAAGATTATCTAATAACGATAAATGGGTCGTTTTAAAAAGCTTATTTGATGAGAAGGGTCTAGTGCGTCAACATCTCGATTCTTATAATATTTTTGTTGAAGATGAGATGCAAAATATAGTAGATGAATCGAATGAAGTCGTACCTGATATTCCCGGCTTCAAAATAAGTTTTGGGAAAATTAAGGTGGGGGTGCCTAAAGTCAGGGAAGCTGATGGTGCCACGATGGAAATCACACCTATTGAGGCTAGAATTCGAGAATTAAGTTATGCTGCGGATATTATATTAGAAATGACTCCCATAACTATTGATGAACGAACTCAGAGGGAGGAAGCGGAAGAGATCCTTGATATATATATTGGTAAAATACCTATAATGCTAAAAAGTTGTCGTTGTCCTTTGGAAAACTTAACAGAACAAGAGTTAATTAACCGAGGAGAAGACCCCCTTGATCCCGGTGGATATTTTATAATAAATGGAACTGAACGCGTACTAGTAACGCAAGAAGATTTAGCTCCCAATAGAATTTTAGCGGAAGAGGCAAGTAGAAGTTCAAGTGCTACACATCAAGCAAAAGTATTTTCTACGAGAAGCGGTTTTCGAGCACCTGTAACTATCGAAAGAAAGAAAGACGGAAATTTAAGAGTCTCGTTTCCTTCTGTTCCAGGCAAAATTCCACTTGCGATCTTAATGCGTGCTTTAGGGTTACACTCTGATAGAGAAATTTTTGAAGCCATTTCAGAAAATGATGATATTCAGAAAGAATTGATTCCAGTTATAGATGTCGCTTCGGAAATCCAAGTTTTAAAAGATCCTGAAAAATCTCAACAAAATGCTTTAGATTATATAGGAAAGAGAGTCGCAATTGGGCAAACAAAGGATTACCGAATTAGAAGAGCGCTTCAAGTTTTAGATAGATACCTTTTACCTCATATTGGAAATGCGGAAGAGGATCGAATAAAAAAGGCTTATTATTTAGGTCAAATGGCTCAAAAAGTTATGGAACTCGCCTTAAAATTTCGAGAGTCTGATGATAAAGATCATTATGCCAATAAAAGATTGAAATTAGCTGGTGAATTATTTACATCCTTATTTAGAGTTGCGTTTTTAAACCTTGTAAAAGATATAAAATACCAACTTGAACGTACCGCTGTTCGAGGGAGAGCTCCTAATATCAAAACTGCTGTGAGAGCGGATGTAATTACTGAAAGAATAAGACATGCTTTAGCAACAGGCAACTGGGTTGGGGGTAAAGCTGGCGTTAGTCAATTGTTGAATAGAACAAATCATGTTGGAACATTAAGTCATTTAAGGAGAGTAATTTCGCCATTAAGTAGAAGTCAACCGCATTTTGAAGCGAGAGATTTACATCCCACCCAATGGGGTAAAATTTGTCCAGCAGAAACTCCAGAAGGACCAAATTGTGGTTTGGTTAAAAATCTTGGATTAGCTTCTATTATTTCTATTGGTGCCGATGAGAGAATTATTGAAAATATATTAATAGATTTAGGAGTAATTCCAATTAATGAAGTAAAAAGAATAAAAGGGGAAAAAGTAAATGTATTTCTTAACGGCAAATTAGTTGGAATTCATCAAAAACATAATCCCTTTTTAAATCAACTTAGAGAGAAGAGACGTAAAGGCGAGATTGGTCAACATGTGAATATTGGGTACTATATCGATTCTAAAGAGATTCAAATAAATTGTGATGCAGGGAGAGCGACTAGACCTTTATTTATAATTAAGAACAAACAAATCCTCATTACGAAAGAAGATATAGAGAAAATTAAACAAGGTAAGTATGCATGGACAGATTTAATTGAGAAAGGCGTTATTGAATATCTAGACGCAGAAGAAGAAGAGAATGCTTATATTGCTATGTTTGAAGAAGATATTACGGCTGAACATACACATTTAGAGATTTCTCCTGCCGCTATTTTAGGAATATGCGCTTCTATAATTCCATTTCCAGAACATAATCAGTCTCCACGAAATACATACGAAGCGGGGATGGTTAAACAAGCATTAGGCCTATTTGCTGCAAATATGCATTTAAAACTTGATACGCGTGGTCATACGCTTCATTATCCTCAACAACCATTAGTTGTAACGAGCCCAATGAAGATAATTGGAATTAATCGCCGACCAGCGGGACAAAACTTCATAGTTGGCATGATGAGTTTTGAAGGTTATAATATTGAAGATGCAATTATTATAAATAAATCCTCAATAGAACGCGGTCTCGCACGCAGTCATTTCTTCAGAACTTACGATGCCGAAGAGAGGAAATATCCCGGAGGAGAATTGGATAAATTCGAAATACCAGAAAGAGGAGTTAGAGGTTTCAAATCCGCTGAATCTTATCGATTATTATCCGAAGAAGATGGAATTATCGAACCTGAGACCAGTGTAGGGGGAGGCGATGTTTTAATAGGACGCACATCTCCTCCAAGATTTATTAAATCTTACGAAGAATTTGAATTGATGCAACCAAATAGAAGAGAAACTTCAAAAAATATGCGTCATAATGAAAAAGGTATTGTAGATACTGTAATTATTTCTGAAACTGTTGATGGTAATAAATTAGTTAAAATTAAAGTGAGAGACCTACGTATTCCTGAATTAGGAGATAAATTCTCTTCGCGACATGGACAGAAGGGGGTACTGGGGTTAGTCCAACCGGCTGAGGACATGCCTTTTACTTCAAATGGCGTAATTCCTGATATTATTGTGAACCCTCATGCCATGCCATCAAGAATGACCTTAGGACAGCTCTTTGAAGGAATTAGTGGCAAAATTGCGTGCACAACCGGAGAATTAGGTGATGCAACAGCGTTCGAATGGAAAGACATCACGAAACTTCAAGATCAATTAGTAGAAGCGGGATTTGAATTTAATGGAAGAGAGGTAATGTATAACGGAATTACAGGAGAAAAATACGAGGCAGGAATTTATTGCGCCCCAATCTATTATCAAAAATTGTATCATCTTGTTGCAGACAAACTTCACGCGAGAGCAAGGGGGCCAGTTCAAATTCTAACTAGACAACCAACAGAAGGAAGAGCAAGAGAAGGAGGTTTAAGATTCGGTGAGATGGAACGAGATTGTTTAGTGGGTCATGGGTCTGCTTTGTTATTAAAGGAAAGATTGCTTGATGAGTCTGATAGAACTGTAATTTTAGTTTGTGAGAAATGTGGGCTTTTAGCAGTTTACGATCGAAACAGAGATAAGAGATATTGTCCTGTATGTGGAGAAGGAACGGTAATATCAAAAGTAGTGTGTTCTTATGCTTTTAAACTGCTACTCCAAGAAATGATGAGTTTAGGACTTGCTCCACGTCTAAAATTAAAAGAAAAAATTTAATTCTTTTTACTATTAATTCAGATTAGACGTTATTAAATTTGCATACTTAAATTGCGTCATCATTTCTAAAACTTTAATTCTCTATTTAATTGAATGCTAAAAAAATAATTTAAATTCTCATGCAAAAAACGGAGCATTTAATCTAATTAAAAAAAAAAAAGTTATTGTTCATTCAACCAAATTGTATAAAAGAATACAATTCTGGCATCAATGAATATATAATGTATAGAATGAATAATGTTAATAGCGAAACCCACAATGCATGTTCCCATGTAATATCAACCAAATATTTTGACAACGCTAAAAGCAACAGAAAGAATATAATTGGCGCAAAATTTCCCAAAAAGTTTTGTCCACCACCATCAAGAGCAGATCTTAAAGAAGCTAAAGCCCCTCCTATTACATTCAAGACCATCATAATCGCTCCTACAATGATTGGAAGTAATAAAACCGCAATAAAAGCTAAGATAAGTATCAAGTACTTTTTGTCAGAAGCTTTAGTTTTTGAAACCACCACACGAACAGCAATGAACATTATTAGAAAAACTATTACTGTAGCCAAGATCAACCATAATACTAAAAGCAAAGGATCTCCCATTTGGAATAACATTTTTGTTCTCCTTTTTATTAACTATATTTAAATTTTAAATTAAGAGAAAAAAATTCTCCTTCTTTTATAAATGTTGATCAAATTTATTATTGATTAGCATTGAGATTGAATTAATTTTGAAAATTTTGTAAAGATTAATGGAAATTATATAAATTTGAAAAAAATTAAAATTAAGCTTTTTTGTTAATGGATTAATTATATGCCAAAAGATATAAGGAAGAAATGGAACGCGAAACCTAGAAATACGGCGGCAGAGGTTATTGAAAGGATCGAGAGTTTAATTGATAATTCCCTTCCATATCTTGTATAAACTATTAAAATTGTTAAACTAACCAATCCAACTATTAGAAAAATCCACGCTAGTATCCAAATAGTTAATGAAGGAACTTGAAAATCATTAATTTGAAGTAATGTAAACATCATCAATAATCGCTAAATATTTTTATGATTTAAATTATATGTTATCTTTTATTTTTTTTTAACTTTATCAATGTTCTCAAAAATAGCATCTTTTGACTCAATTTTGGTCACTTCTTATTAAATAAATTAAAATTTAAAGTTATATTCTATTTATTATAATTATTTAGATCTAGATTATTAAAGGAAAATTAATGGGATAAAAATGCATTTTTTAAGTAGATTAATTGAAACCCCAATTTTAGAGGAGCCTGCAAAAAATCATATGAACATTCATAGACATTTCTACAGGTATTCTAAAGGAGATTTTATTGGTCCCGCAATAAAAATCACTAAAACTAAAGCAAAAATAACTTTGAAAGGATCTCATGAATATGAAGATTTAATTTTAGAAATTATCGCTAAAACAATTTCGGACCCACAACAAAGTTTTGAAGTGAAAGGAAAACTAATTACTGGCATGGATTTATCTGAAACAATCACGGATTTAGGGTTAAATTGGATTTTAAAAAAATCTACGGGTAAAACAAAGAATTACAAAGCTGATATTGTTGATCAAATTAACAAAAATCAGTTACTCCAAGCAATTAAGATATTTCGAGAAAATAGCTATTTGTTACTCTCTTTTATTATTAACACGACCATTAAAGTCACAACTAAAAAAAACATACCACAGCCATCAAAAAAAAAGGCTGAAGATGATGATGTAAGTAAAAGAATTCAGTTTTGTACTGGAACTATAAGTAATACAGATGCAAATCTTAAGATGGTTTTAGATTTAGTTGCTTCTGATTTTAAAACGGATGTTCCTGATAACTGGAAAACAATTATTTTGCTCAATAACTACAACATAACTGAGATTGTTATTCCAAAAGACATCAAGGAGTCTCGCTTATTAAGGATTATGGCCATTAGGAAAGGTAAGATGTATCGATCGATCAATATTGATGGCGAACTAATAGAAAAACAGTATTCAATCTTTGTTTAATTTTTAAAAAGGTTTATGTAAATTATTAATAGAAAAAATATGGAATATAACAGATTATGAAGGAATTAAATCCTTTGCTAAGATCTTTTTTATTTATAATAGGTGGAGAAATTGCCACAGAAGTAGGAATTCAATTATTAAACTCTGAAAACGAAGATATAACTGATGAAGATATAACAGAAAATATTAAAGAACGAATTAAAAGTGGAGAATATAAAATAGATTTTGACCCAGATGACACTGTTATTTTGAAATTAAATACAGTAAGAAAAACCTTATACATATTATATAGTGCAAAATTAGCTCAATTTAGAAGAATACGTGATAAGTCTACAGGTTGGTTTATATATTACTGGTGGCATGAATTTGATTTACTCGAAGAAATCATAATGGAAAAAAAGAGATTAGTAGAAAGAAAGTTAAGAGAAAGGTTAGAATTTGAAGAAAATAACTATTTTTTTATATGTAAGAAGTGCCAAGATTCAAATATCAAGTATAATTTTGACACGGCATTTGAATTGAATTTCAGATGTCCAAATTGTGGAGATCCATTAGAAGCTCAAGATAATCAAAATTTTATTCAGTTTTTAAAAGAAAAAATAGTTTCAATTGAAAATGCTGATTTATCTATTGACTCAGAAATTATCTAAATTTTCAAGGCGTTTAAAAGTTAATCTTTCTTTTTTGTAATAAAAGCAATATCACCAAGAGAGGACCCGTGAGATTTTTTCATGTATTTGCTTTGTTTGGCACTTGGTTCAATTTCATCTATTTTTTTAAGAAGCGTAATATTGTAGACTTTTTCTATTTTTTTTGCCAATTTAATAGTTGGTTCGACTTTTCCGGCCTCAATTCTTCTTAGTAAAGAAGGTTTCTCGTTCAGCTTTTGAGCAAATTGATCTTGATTAAATCCACGGGAATTTCGAGCGTTTCTAATTCTTTTCGCGTAATCATGAACAATTTCAATATTATCATCGCCATCTCTTCTAGGCACAAATTTATTCACTGGTCTCTTAAGTTTAACATACGTCTGCTGTTGAGAATAGGATATTTTAGGTTCATTCCTGATTTTTTTGCCATATTGGGCACAACTTTGACACACAGTAATTTTTGCTTCTTCTATTAAAACTTTTTGTCCTTTTCCCCATATTTTACCTCCACATATGGGGCATTCCTTATCAAATTGATTCGATGTGTTTTTTGACATAATACTATCTTATATACAATAATTTCTAAGGAAAAGTACTATATATAATGAATTGGATGTAGAACTCTTAAAATTTTCTGTTTAAAGCCAAAAATTGTTATAAAATATAACCTATAAATTTTTTAGAAATCGATATTTTTATTATATTAGTGTATTACCTTAAATTTAAATGAATAAATAGCTATTAATAAATTAGAAAATTTTCTTGAAATTTAAATAAATAAAAGATGGGGTATTTTCTTTTTGACAACAACCAAAGAAAGGAGAAAAAAGGAAGAAACTAAGGATGAAGAGTATTTAATTACTTATACAAGGCACCTGGAAAAGAGATTAAGAAATTTAGAAACTGAAAAACAGTTGTTAGATGCTGAACGTCTAAGATTGGAACAAGAACTACATAGTTTAAGAAATGAAATTGATCGGTTAAGAGAACCTCCTTTAGTATCTGCTACTGTAATTGACATGTTAGATGAAACGGGTAAAGTTATTGTAAAAAGCTCTACTGGCCCTAGTTTCGTTGTTAACCCTAGTAGGAAGGTTAAAAACGAGAATCTATCTCCAGGAATGAGAGTTGCTTTAAACCAGAGAACTTTCGCAATAATGGAAATCTTACCAACAAAATTAGATCCCTTTGTAAAAGGAATGGAAGTTATCGATACTGTTCCCAATATTAGTTACGAAGATGTTGGTGGTTTAGACGAACAAATACTAGAAGTAAGAGAAACTGTTGAATTACCTCTGTTAAAACCAGAATTGTTTAAAAGAATAGGAATTGATCCACCTAACGGTGTTTTACTTTTTGGGCCTCCAGGGACGGGCAAAACATTAGTTGCGAAAGCGGTTGCCCATGAAACAAACGCTACATTCATTAGAATAATAGGATCGGAGTTAGTTCAAAAGTTTATTGGTGAAGGTGCTCGTTTGGTCAGAGAAATATTTAATTTAGCAAAACAAAAAGCCCCCACTATATTATTTATAGATGAATTAGATGCTATCGGGTCTCAAAGATTAAAGATTGCTACATCTGGTGATAGAGAAGTACAAAGGACTTTAATGCAATTATTAAGTGAATTAGATGGATTTGAAGAAAGAGGAGATGTAAAAATAATTGGCGCAACAAATAGAATTGATATTTTAGATCCAGCTTTATTAAGACCAGGTAGATTTGACAGAATGATTGATTTTCCAATCCCAGATGGTGAAGCTAGAACTTCAATCTTTAAAATTCACGCAAGAAATTTAAGCACTGAGGGAGAAATAAACTTTAAAAAGTTGGTTGAGCTAACTGAAGGAGCAACGGGTGCTGACATAAAAGCAATCTGCACTGAAGCTGGAATGTTTGCAATAAGAAAAGAAGCTGAAGTAATTATTAAAGACGATTTTATTAAAGCGATAAATAAAGTAATGAATAAAATGAAAGATAAAGCTATTGAATCTAAGTTATACTCTTAATCTTCCTTTTTACAAACATATTAAATATTTATAACTTTATTTTTATGTAAATAGTTGCAGTAATTTAATATGGAAAACAAACTATTCTTTGCTTTAAGAAAAATAAAGGCTATTTCTGATTACCAATTTGGACAAGCAGTAACAAATATTCTATTTGAAAATGATAATAAAATCCATATTGAGTTTTCTAAAAACACGGATAAAATAAAGCATATATATTACGATGAAAAACTTTTGCTAAATTTGAGACCGACTAATGGATTCTTAACATTAAGTTTATTTGCAGCTAATAAAATAATTAAAACCATTTCAACACCGAGATTGAGAGCAGTCGTGTTGAATGATATATCTGACTTTATTAGAAAAGGTCGTAATGTATTTTGTAAACATGTTTTGGATATAGATGATAATTTAAGACCTTTAGATGAGATTATTGTTGTTAATCAAAAGAATAGCCTTTTAGCAATTGGAAGACTAGCGATCCCCATTCCTTATGTTCGAAGTTTTAAAACTGGAATCGCAATAAAAGTTCGGAAAGGAATCGATAAATCAAAATTATAAGCCTTAATAAATTTTAATTATATATATAGTTAGGAGTTATTGAGAAAAAAATGGTAAAATTACCAAAAGAGATGCAAAAAAGAGAAAACAGCAAACCTAAGCGCCCTCAAGCAACAAAAAAAAGAGAAGGGCAACAATTTGCTTCAAGACAAATGCGTCGCCGAATGCAACAGCAAGGAGTTGAAATGGATCAAATTAATGCTACACGAGTAATAATAGAAGGAGTAGAAAAAACGCTCATAATTGATCAACCAGAAGTTGTTTTAATGAAGCAAATGGGCCAAGAAATCTATCAAATAATTGGTGAAGCACAAGAGTATTCTCCAGAGGACATTTTAATTGGAGAAAAGGAAGATGTTGAGACTACGGAACTTGTTGATGAATCTGAAACAAAAACAATTATTACTGAAAATGATATTATGCTAGTATCAGCTCAAGCAAAAGTTAATAAAGAAGAAGCGAATGCAGCTTTAATAGATAGTGAAGGAGATATAGCAAAAGCAATTTTATTTCTGAAAAATAGACCTTAATTTATTATCAAATAAAATTAGCAAAAAAAAAGAATTAAGAATCATAAACCATTCACTATTTTATAAACAATTTGGTAAGAATGATATGTCAAAAGTAAAGAAAAAACCTACTGGGCTACATGGAGGCTTATCCGAAGAAGAAGTAAAATTCGAAAAAATTTTCCAATTTTCAGGTTGGATATTTTTAATCGTTCTAATTTTATTAATGGGGGCGTTTTTTATTTTCGATTCTGTATTAGGGTTAATTGAATTAGAATTAAATGCACCAACATTTACATTAATGATTTTTTTTGGGACTAATTCTGCAATTAGTTTTGGATTAGCTACAAGAATTAAAAAAAATAGAGATCAAAAGAAGAAATTGTACTTTGATTGGTTAATGGGCGAATTTTTGCTTGGTATAATTGCTATTTTTACTGTAGCTGTTTACCAATGGTAATCATTTTTTATTACGTTTCGATTACCAACTATACTTATTTATAATCGTCTCTTGCAGGACTAAATACATCTATAACATCCGAATCTTCCAATATTACCGCCCCGTGTTTTTCGTTAGAATCAAAAACATAACTATCTCCTTCTTTTGCTATAAATTCTCCATTTTCAGTAATAAATTTTAATTTGCCCTTTAACACATATCCAATTTGATGTTCTTTATGTGAATGTAAGGGAATTTGTGAGCCCTTAATTAGATTAAAATAGCATAACATCATATTTTTGTTATAGGTTAAAGTTTTTCTATATATTCCGTGTAAAATTTCTACTGAATCAACAGAATTTTTGCTTACGAGGTTTTTTCTCATCTAAAAAGCACTTATAATTTGATTTCATCGATTTTTTGTTTAAATATACTCATAGTCTTTAATTTTTAAATTTTATATATTCAATTGAAAATTACAAAATCGGTAAAGACGACATTAATTTATTTAATGATAAAGTAACGAGATTAAATATGGCTCTTTCGAATTTTTCTGAAATAGTATGGGGTTTTCTGCAGTTTAATTAACTGGCGTTTTAAATTTCAAATCAAGAGTTAATAAATTAAGTTTAAATTGGAAAAAAAAATACATTTTTATATCAATAAAGGTAAATTATAAACGATAACTAATAATTATTAAGGGTATTGTTTCAGTTCATAGTGCCGACAAAAATGTTTGGTTTTAAACCTGATAGTATCCTTTTATCTCTTATTAGAATATTATAAATTAAAATTTGTGATGGATTGCTATGGTCTTGATTCCAAAATCTGAAACAACAGAAGTTAATAAAGGTTTAAAAAGTGGTTTTTTAAAAAGTTTATTACCAAGAGTTTCCCGAACTGAAGGTGATGTAGTTCCTTTTGATCCTCTAAAAATAAAACAGAGTATTGTTAAAGAAACAGGGTTAAACGATAAAGTCGCTGATAGTATTACTGAATTAGCAGTTAGAAGAATTATCTCCTCTGGCATAATGTTTCTTTCTGGTCCGCACATTAGAGAAATAGTCTGCTCAATATTATCTGAACAACATTTTGAAGACGAACGAAAGCTATATACCAGAATAGGTATGCCGTTGATGGACTATGAAGCGATTTTAGAAAAGGGCGTGAATGAAAATGCAAATCAAGATATGAATCCTGAGAGCATCCATCATTGGGCAGCTAATAGAATATCTGACGAATATGCACTTTTAAGAATTTTAGATTCAGAAGAAGCTCATGCTCATCTTTATGGAGATATTCATATACATATGCTCAGGTATTTTGATTTACGGCCCTTCTGCCAAGAATGGGATCCTCGTATGATTCTTGAACATGGACTCCCCCCTGTCGATAGTTGGGCACATTGTAGCAAATCTGGTCCTGCAGGAAGTTTACGAGTGGCAGTTACACACTTAGCAAAATGGTTAGGGATAATTCAAGGAGAATTTTCAGGAGGTCAAGGTTACGATTATATTACCACTTTTCTTGCTCCTTATGTACGAGGGCTTTCTCAAAAAGAAATTGAGCAATCAATGCAATGTTTAATATTCGAAACAAATCAAATTTTTGCAGCAAGAGGTGGGCAAGTACCGTTTACATCGATTTCTTGCACTCCTACGGTACCAGAGGGTTTATTAAATATTCCTGCTATTGGTCCTCATGGAAAAAATATTGGTATATATGGAGATTATAAAGAAGAATGTCTTAAACTTTTTGACGCTTTAACAGAAGTTTATATAAAAGGAGATTATAACGGGAAACTATTTGCATTTCCAAAACATGAGGTTAAAATAAAAAAAGAGTGGCTTAAAGAATTCGAACCGTCTTACATTAAAATAATGGAAGAAGTAGCTACGATGGGGACTCCATATTTTCTAAATATGTGCCCAGATTGGATGCCAGACGAAATTCATAGTCAGTGTTGTAGAAAATTTCTAAGTGGCAATCAAATTATAAATCAATGTATTGTAGATCCTGAAAAAAGGAAAAACGCTAACATATGGGAAAATTATGTTACCATTGGTTCACTTCAAAGCGTTAGTCTAAATTTACCTAGATATGCATATATGTCTAACAATGAAGACGATTACATTAGGATTTTGGGTGAAAAAATGGAGCTTTCAGCTAGAATCCTAAAAAAAAAATGGGATTTAATGGAAAGGCGATTAAAAACTGGGCATCTACCCTTATGTAGTGGTAAAATTAATGGTGTTCCAATTTTTAAATTGCGAGATCAAAATCTTTCAATAGGTTTTACTGGCTTGAATGAAGCCATAAAAAGTATGACCGGCTTTGAATTGCATGAACATGATGCCGCATATAACCTTGGGAAAGAAATATTAGAATTTATGGTTGCTAAGTGTAATACCATGACAGAAAGGGATGGGATTTCGTACTCATTATGGCAGCAGCCAGCGGAATCGACGTCGAATAGATTAGCGAGATTAGATTTAAAGCATTTTCCTAAAAAAGCTATACCTCAATCAAATGGAGTGTCTGCTTATTACACAAATTCAGATCATATTCGTTATGATGCAGATATACCATTGTCAAAAAGAATACAATTACAGGCAGATTATCATCCTATTGTAAATGGAGGAGTAATTACACATATTTGGTTAGGGGAACAAAAACCAGATATTCACGCTCTTTGGGAACTCACAAAAAATATTTGTCTAAATACAAATACAGCATATTTTGCCTATACTACAGATTTTATATATTGTCCCTCCTGTCGTAAGATGTATCGAGGAAGTCAATTTACATGTCCTCAATGTTATTCTAAAGATGTGAAAGTATATTCAAGAGTTACGGGATATTACAGCGAAGTAAATAGATATAATTTAGGAAAAAGAGCGGAATGGGAAGCAAGAAAACGAGAAAATTTATTTAAATAATTCTTATTTTTTAATTTCTTAAATATTTTTGAATCTTACTAAATGTATGAACAAAGAATTATCACTTAAAGAATTTCAACAACAAATTGACGAATGGATTCTCAATCACGGGGGTTATTGGCCTCCTCTTTCTATGCTTAGTGCAATTACAGAAGAAGTAGGAGAATTAGCAAAAGAAATCAACCATCTTGAAGGGTTCAAACCAAAAAAGTCCGACGACATAAATTTAAATATCGGTGAAGAGCTCGCAGATGTCATTTTTGCGACAATCTGTGTTGCTAACTACTACAAAGTAAATATGAATTGGGAATTAACCAAGGTTATTGAAAAATATACAAAAAGAGATTCAAAGAGATTTTTATAATTAAAAAGAAGAACACAAATTTTTAAAAAATTTTATTTAGAAAACAGTTTCAATTTGAAAAATTTTAATCCTTTTATGTGTTTTATTTTTTAAAACATCGTTAATGAAAATAATAACTATTAATTTATAACAAAAAGATGCTAAAAGAAGGATTAGAGAAACAAGAAATACTCAAATTACTTGAGAAAAAGTTAGAGAAAGATCTTTCGTACGATTCAGGTTTAATTTTAGGGTCCATGTGCACAGAACCTTTGGATTTTGCTAAAAAAATATATATTAAATATATTTCTAAAAATTTAGGAGATCCCGGATTGTTTCTAGGAACAGCAGCCTTAGAAGATGAATTAGTACTCGAAATTGGTGAGTTATTTGGAAATAAAGATATCATCGGGACATTTACTACTGGAGGTTCAGAATCTAATTTAATCGCCATGAGGATTGCTAAAAAATTACGACCTGAAATAAAAGATCCCGAAGTTGTAGTTTCGGCTTCAGCTCATATTTCCTTTGATAAAGCAGCAGATATGTTGGGTATTAAACTTAGGAAAGTACAATTAAGAGATAATTTTGAATTAGATTTAAACCATTTCGAATCTCTTATCAATAAAAATACTTGTGGAGTTGTTGGAATTGCAGGTACAACCTCGCTAGGTTTAATTGACCCAATCGAAGATATGGGTAAAATTATAGAAGGAGAGGATATTTTCTATCACATTGATGCCGCTTTTGGTGGATTTGTGTTACCATTTCTTAAAATACTAAATTATAAAATTCCTCCATGGGATTTCTCAGTAAAGACCATAAGTTCAATTACAGCGGACCCCCATAAAATGGGTTTAGGTGTTATACCTTCTGGGGGATATTTCGTTAAAGACGCATCTATATTACAAAAAATTGGTTTTGAAATTCCCTATTTAGCAGGAGGAAATTTTAAGCACTTTCATATGGTTGGAACTAGACCAGGAGGCCCAATTATCGCATTTTGGGTAATATTGAGAGCTTTAGGTATTAACGGTTTTGTTGAGATGGTAAAAAAATGTATGGATAATACTAAATATTTAGTAAAAAGGATATCTGAAATTAATGGGATAAAATTAGCTGCTAACCCCGTTATGAACGTGGTAGGAATAACAACAGAGAATGGAGAAAGTATATGTGAAATTGATGAGTTATTACGTAATAACAAGTGGATGTTAGGTAAATTTGTAGATTTTAATTTAATTAGAGTTGTACTAATGCCACATGTAAAAAGAGAACATTTATCTAATTTTACTTCTGATTTAGAAAAAATAGTAAAAAAACTAAATTTATAATAAGTTTAGTTAAATAAAAATTTTATAATATCCATCAGAAATATATTTATAAACCAAAAAGTAATTTAATAATTTATATAGATTTATTAGGGTTTAATCTCTCTTAAGAAATGAAATAGGAATGGGAAAAGAAAAAAAAAAATCACTTGGAATAAAGACAACAAGATATTTTACCAAAACTTGTACTAGCTGTAAGTTTGAATACCCAAATTGGTTTACAAATTGCCCAAAATGTAGTGCGGCTTGGGATTCTGTAGAAGCAGAAAAGACTACTGGTGCAAAGGAGGCGCTAAAGAAAACAATAAAAATTGTTGTTAAAATAACAGAAGAAGATTTTAATAATACATTAGAGAGAGTTAAATTAATTTTTAGCGCTGACCAAGGCCGATCTTGGTATCAAATGGAAATGGATAACCAGTTGGACTTTTTTATAGCAGAAATCACTGATGTTCCTATTGGATCTGATATTATTTATTACATTGAAGTTATATTAATTCATGGTGAACAAATTATTGAAAATAATGAGGGCAATTATTTTCATTATAAAGTTGGCGTACCTATCGAAGATTTAAAAAAAGATCAACAAATTTCTAAAGGAAAAATCGTAAATCATACGAATGAACAACAAAATAATGCTGCAAATCAATATAACGAGGTTTTAGAAGATTTCAATATATCGAAAACACAAATCACAAATGATTTAGTCCAAAAACCACCAAAACCACAACCTGAATATTTTAAACCTAAATCAGAATTGAATGCGAATTCAAAAAAGGAAATGATTGAAAATTCAACTGGAATCTCTCAAATTTTTATTAATAAACCTAATATCCAACCATCTCAGCATCCAAAAGAATATAGCGTTGAAGATAATATTACTATCTTTGGAAGACTTCAAACTAAAATTGATCCAAATTTAAAAATATGTCCTCATTGTAATTCTAAAATAAAAAAAATATGGAGCACATGCCCCATATGTGGTAAGGATCTCTAGGAGATTATATTAAAATTAAATAAAAATTACAATTTACTACCACACTTATTACAAAACGCATAATCAGAAGATAAAATTGCCCCACATTGTTCACAAACTAAGAGATCTTTAGATTTTGGCTCTATTTTCTCTTCTTGAACCGTTTGGGTGGAAGTAAATGCTGTAAACTTACTATGTTCGCTTTCAATATCCGCAACATTAGGAATTATTCTCAGTTTAGATTTTTCTTCTTCTTCAGATTTTTTGGTTGCACTAAATGGTATGAAGGGAGTACTTTGATCAACAGAATTTTCTTCAAATTTTTGAGTGAGTGTTTGAAATAGTGAACTTGCTTCAGGTGTCGTGTCTAAAGGAGGAGTGTGAGGGATTGATTGTTCAATTTGCTTTTCTTTCTTTTCTTTCTTTTCCTTCTTTAATTTTTTCATATCTTCAAGTAATTTTTCTTGCTTTTCCCGAGCTTCGAGGTTTTTCTTTTCTTTTTCTTGTTTCTTTTTTTCTTTAACAAGTTTTTTCATTTCTTTTTTAGATAAAATTGTTTGAGGCATATAATCGATTAGTGATTCTGATGAAGAGGGTTGAGTCTTTGAAGTTTGAAAAAGTGGAGATACGCTTGTTGGTTCTGCTATTGATTCCGGAGTAGGCTCAAATGTCATAGAAGCAGGTTGAGGTTTGGGTGGTTCCTCTCTTTTCATTACTCGAAATGGTATTTGAATTGAAGAACCTACTTCCGAGTTTTCAGGTTTATCTATTTGAAATTCCTTGGGTGGAGGCGCCGGCACTGGAATATTTGACGAAAATGGTATTGTTTGGGGTTTATAAACTTCACTTTCAACAGTTGAGGATTCTGGAAATATTGAAGGCCGTATTTCAAGTTCTGATGTCTCAGTTTTTTGAAGCAAAATTTCATCAGGAGTTTTAAATTCAATTTCCGTCGGTTCAGGCATTGATATTTCTGGTTCTGGTTGAGGTTCAAATGTTGGAACGGGTTCGGGAACGGGGGGGGCCTCATATTCAATCTCTGGTTCGGGTTCGAAGGATGATGTTTGTTCTGTCGCTTTTGTGGAGATGGGTTCGGGAACAGGTGGAGCTTCAAATTCAATTTCAGGTGTGGGTTCAAAAGATTGTACTGGTTCAGGAACAGGTGGTGCTAAATATGGGTCTGTGGGTTCAGAAGGAGTTTCGCTAGGTGGTGGTATGTCTCCTGGTGTAAAGACAGTTGCATTGGCGATAAATTGTTCAGGTACACCTTGTCCTATCATTAGACAAGCAAGAATATAAAAACAATCTCCAACGCCATCACCGGTTTTAGCTGAAGTCTCCATATAATACAAGTTAAAATCTCTTGTAAAATTACCAATCTCTTCAATTGAAACTGCTCTTTGATCAATCAAATCACTCTTATTCCCAACAAGTAATATAGGGATGTCGGCTTTGATATTTGATCTAACTTCTTCAATCCATTGAGGTAAATGTTCAAAACTTGCAGAATTAGTAAGATCAAAAACTAATACTGTGCCTAACGAACCTCTATAATACATTGGTCTTATGGAACTGAAACGTTCTTGACCGCCTGTGTCCCAAAGTTGAAGTTTACACTTAATCAGCCCTTCCGCCGTCTCTATTGCAATTGTTTTGACATGAAAATCAACTCCAATCGTCATTTTATAATCTTCTGTAAAGAATCCCTTTGAAAATCGAAGAGTTAGAGCAGTTTTACCAACTCCACCATCCCCTACCACAATTGATTTAAAAAGATAATCATACTCTTCAACCATATCAGTCTACCATAACTATTATTTATAATTATTTCTTTATTCTATCGTATTTAATCAAATTTCAGTGTATTACTATAATTAATAAAAATTTAATTAATTATACTTTTGGAAAAATTTCAAATATTTAGTTAAATTTACAATAGAATTAGTGTTGGTTAGTAGATTGATTTCAATTAGGTTTAATTAGATGTGCTATATTAAACATAAAAAATTAGACCTTTACCTAAAAACTAGATATTATTCCAGTATTTTATTAGATTCTTCCTCGATTTCAACACTTTCAAACCATTTATTAATCTCATCCAAGTCTTGCTGCGGAAAGTCGTAAGAATGTTCTTTATCGGGGTATAATCCCTTTTCTACATCATTTTTGTAACTTTCTAAAGCAATTCGGACTGAGCTTCCAATATCAGCAAAGTATTTGAGAAATTTTGGCTTAAAGTCAGTAAAAAGCCCTAACATATCATTTATAACTAAGATTTGACCATCGCAATAAGACCCCGCACCAATACCAATAGTAGGGACATTCACTGTTTTTGTTATTAATTTGGCAATTTGCCAAGGAATGCTCTCTAACACGATAGAAAAAACACCTGTTTTTTCTAAATTTTTAGCATCAATTATTAACTTTTTTGCGGCTTCTACTGTTTTTCCTTGAACTAAGAATCCACCAAATTCATATATAGCTTGAGGAGTAAGGCCAATATGCCCCATCACTTGTATATCGGCATCAATAATTGCTTTTATCGTAGGGCAAATCTTTGTCCCGCCCTCAACTTTGACGGCTTCAGCGCCACCTTCTTGAATAAATCTTCCAGCGTTTTTCACAGCTTCTATAATATCAATCTTGTACGATAAAAAAGGCATATCCGCAACTATCATAGCATTCGAAACTCCACGCGCCACTGCTTTAGTATGATGAATCATTTCATCCATCGTAACTGATAATGTATTCTTATACCCAAGCACTACCATGGAAAGAGAATCACCTACGAGTATTAAGTCAATTCCGCAATCATCAACGATTTTGGCAAATGAATAATCATATGATGTAATAGTTACTATTTTTTCCCCGCTTTTTTTTTTTTCAATTATTTTTTTAGCAGTTATTTTTTGTAGCGCCATATATGAAGTAACCCCGTAGTTTAGAAAAATGTTTTGTTTATTTATAAGCATTTTAAGTATAAAAAATTTGGAATAGAAGAGGAGATTTGAATGCCTAATAACAACTGTACGGGCTGTCGCTCTATTATTCTACAACTCTAACAAATTAAAAATTAAAAGGGAATAAAAAAAGAGTTTATTTGAAATAAGATAAAAGTTATTATATTTTCTTTTAAACTACATGAAAGTAGATTGTAAGATCTTACGAAATTTTTCTAATTCTATCTTGATTTCATTAATTTTACTTGTTGGAGCACTTATTCCTATATAAAATGTATTTTCTATATTCCCAGAGATTATTGAATAGCTTTTTACGTATTCCGTTCTATCCTCAGACAACGCTACTCTATCGTCAATTTTGACATCTTCATCTTTTAGTCTCTGAAAAAATTCAAGATCTTCGTTAATTTTACTACCAATTTTCTCTTCAAAAGCTCTTATATCCATTATATCCATGTAATGATCAGATATGATAAGTCCTGATGCGGTGTACAAAATTGCATAACTACAACTAAACTGATTAACAATTTTACTTAATTCTACATCAACTACTTCTAAATTTAATAATTTATCTAAAGAATAGGAAATTGCTTTCGAAATTGATGAAATATCGTAGTAAGATGTGTCAAAGAATTTAAATTTCATATCTTTATTTTGGGATACAATTAAATTTTTAATCATTTTTGCTCGATCGAAAAAATCTTCACTATTTTTAAATTTTGGATCATATTTATTAAAACATATTATCACTTCGTTAGAATAATCCAAATCTCTATAGATATCTAACAAATCATGAAGATATTTTACAGATTCTTCGAATTTGATTTCATCTTGAATATCTATAAGATAATAAATATAATTTGTTTCACTAAAATATATGGGATTACTTACGTATATTTTTCTGAATTTCTTCTGACCACCCATATCCCAGAGATTAATTCGATAGATTTCTAGGAATTTAAAGGAACTATAATCTATTTTTATTGTAGGCTTTAGATTTTTTACTCGTTCGTAAAAGTTATATTTTTTTCTTAAAGCAATTAGCGCACTACTTTTTCCGGCATTATCTAAACCAGCGATAACTAATTTATATTCATTTATTTCACGATTATCTATTGTCATATTTACTAAATTTATATTATTTTTTTATTAATTATACTCTAAAATTAAATTATTAATCTTGTTTTTTTTATTTATTTTTATTGATTTTTATGCTAATTATAGAAAAAACTCAAACTTGAAATTACCGTTTTATTTTCAATAAAATTTTTTAATAAACAAATCATTAAATAAATCTGATAAAAATAAACTAGTATTTGATGTATATGGACGCTAAAGATATAGATTATTATTCTCTAGGTTTTGAATATATTGAAACAAAAACTATGTTTGTTTCAGATTACAACGACGGTAAATGGGACGAAGGAAAATTAATCCCTTTCGGAAAATTTGAGATTTCACCTGCTGCTTGTGTATTAAATTATGGACAGGGAATATTTGAGGGTATGAAAGCGTTAAGGACTAAGAATGGAGAAAAAGTCCTCTTTAGACCGAAGGAAAACGCGAAAAGATTTAACGATAGTGCTAGTAGAATGTTAATGCCGAATTATGATGTAAGTAAATTTGTTGATGCGGTTAAAGATGTGGTGAGAGCAAATGAAGAATATATACCACCTTATGATAGTGCTGGAGCACTTTACCTTCGCCCTTTAATGATTGGAAATGGACCGATAGTTGGTGTAAAACCAGCAAAAAGTTATAAATTTATAATTTTTGCGATTCCGGTAGGACCATATTTCCCAGAAGGATTTAGGGGTATTGATTTAGAGATTACGAAAAAGTATACTAGAGCCGCTCCAGGTGGAACTGGTGCAACCAAAACATGTTGCAATTATGCAGGATCTATGTTAGCCGGAAAGGAAGCTAAAGAAAGGGGTTTTGCTCAAGTTATCTTTTTAGACGCAGTTCATAAGGAATTTATTGAGGAGGTTGGAGCGGCAAATTTTTTTGCTGTGATTAACGGAACCCTTGCAACTCCAAAAACAACTGGAACAATTTTACCTGGCATTACGCGTAAATCAATTTTAAAATTAGCTTCAAAGAAAATGGGAATAGAAATTGAAGAGCGAGATATTTCCTATAAAGAATTGTTTGAAAATTCTTGTTCTGAAGCTTTTTGTGCGGGAACTGCTGCAGTTATTACTCCGATTAAATCTATTGTCCTTGAGGATAAAAAAAGGATTTTTGGTGAAGGTGAACCTGGCGAAATTACGAGAAAGATTTATGAATTGTTGATGGGTATTCAGCGTTTAGATATTGATGATGAATTTGGTTGGATTGTAAAGATTTAAAAAAAATAAAGTCTATCAATAGAATTTAATTAAACTCTTTTTTTATGTGTTTTTTAATTAACCAATAGCATTAAAGAAAAAACAGCATAAAGTGTTCCAAAACAGATAAATGTTGGTATAGCCACATGTTTAAAAGATTTTTTATAATTAGTTTTAAAATAATTAATATTATAAGCTAAACAAGGATGAAGTGGGGTAATTAAATATCCTAAGTATATTGCAAAATAAAGAAAAACAAAATCGATTATGGGCATTGATAAGACTAAATTTTGAACCAAATAAATAGGGATAAGAATCGAACTAGGTAATTGTACTCTACCAGTAGTAAAACCAAGGAAAAAACCAATACTGATGAATAAAGCAAAGGGTAGATTTAAAGCACTAATCTGTTCAGGCACTCCAGATTCTAAGAAAATACTCAGAAACAAAAACATTGAGATGATTAGTAGAGGAAATCTCCATACTTTCATTTTTCGCGAGATTTCTTTTATATTAAATATATTCATTTTAGCAAACTTTAATGCGATGGAAATGCTTATGATTAAACCTATAAAAACAAACAATTCTGGAAAGTTTATTGGGAAAAAGAGTCTTCCTAAGAAATCTATAATGGGAGCGGTGATGAGGGGAATTAAATTATGGATAACTATTTTTAAGTTTCGTTTTGTTGATACTTTTGATTTATCTACTGGTCTAAGCAAAGTAAAATATCCTACAAAAACCATTAAAATAAAAGGAATTAATAAAACTAAAACAATCATATAAAGTGATATCCCAGATAGGACACTTGCCACGAGAAGAGCAGATGATAGAGGATAAATTAAAAGTAAAACGTGTCGATACCATACATTAATTGCAACTTTTCGATTGGAATCTAATGCCGGATCTATTTGGTCTACTATTGGTGCAGACATTAATGCCCCTCCTGCCACAGGTAATAAGCCAAATAATGCGGGACTGACCATTAAAGCAACTTTCTTAGAAACTTTCAGTTTTTGAATTAATTCAAGCATTAGTCCCGATTCTTCCATTATACCGCCTAAAATTGGTATTAGCAATACTGAAAGCGCTAATAGAACAATTGAAGGATTAATAATAACTTCAATCATGGAATTAATAATGTTTACTTGAGTTAAAAGTCCAAAAATGATTGCGCTAATGCCTAAAACAACACTTAATTCTTTCTTTGAGAAAATTAAGATCAAAGCAATAATAAGAAGAAAGCTCAGTAACGGAGGAATCACATTAAAGAAAATATTTAATTCCTTAAAAATTACGCTATAGCATCTTTGTGGAAGAATAAAAGATCAGTTAAAAATTTCATAAAGTCATAAAATAGAATTAAAAGGATAGTTTTTCTATCAAAATTTCGAAAGCTTCTTTGATGTTTTCCCCTGTCTTTGACGATATCTTTATATAGCTTATAATATTTTCATATTCTTTCTTAATTTCTGAGATAAATTCATCTATAGAACGGGATTCATAAGGATTGACCAAATCTTTTTTAGTTCCTATCAATAATATAGGAATATTTCCAAATTCTTTCAGTGTAACTATCCATTCTTGAACATTTTCAATTGTATTTATTCTCGTTAAATCAAAAAAAATAAAAGCTGCGAGAGAACCATCGACAAAACCATTCAAAAATGTTTTGAATTGATCTTGTCCAGCAAAGTCCCACATTATAAAATTAAATTCAGTTCCATTAACAGCAATAATTTTTGAGTAAAAATCAACGCCCTTGGTTAATTGGCGATTAGCATCAAAACTATCATGAACAAGCCGATTTAGAAATGAGGTTTTTCCTACTCCACCATCACCGGAAACAATGATTTTTATCGTTTTCTTCATGATTATTAATATCTGTGTAGCTAAAGATTTAAAAGTTATATTTAAAATTAATTTTTGTAACATTGGAACATAAAAAAAATTATTAGAGATTATAATATGGTTTTACAAAAATGTCCAAGCAAATTTACAATAAAACAAAAAATATGTCAGTTAAAATTATAATCATAGGCGATACACACCTAAATTCTTTTGAAAAATTGCCAAAAGAAATGGGTCAAGCTATAAAAGAAGGAGATTGGCTTATTCATGTAGGAGACTATACATCAATAGATACGGTAGAAGGTTTAATGAGCTGGAAAGGCGATAAATTTAAAGGAGTGTTTGGTAATGCCGATCCTTTGAGTATAAGGAAGATATTACCCAATAAGATTATATTAGAGATAAAGGGGAAAAAAATAGGGATTACACATCCATTCTGTGGTGGTACGGAAACATTTATTAAGGCAAGAGTTAAAAGAGAGTTTAAGGACTATGATGTTGATGCAATTGTATTTGGGCATACTCATGAACCTGAAATAATAGAATGGAAAAAAATTTTGTTGATAAACCCCGGGAAAGGGTATTTAGAAAAAAATTCTTTTGGACCGCCAACTTCTTTTGCGATATTAACTGTAACTGAAACTTTACAAGCAGAAATTATTAGCATTGTTCTTTAAAACCATAAAAAATCGATAATTCTAATAGTAAAAAATTCTTCCTTACTAATCTTCTTCTTAAGATTAAATTAGAATGAAATATATTAAAAAAATCTAGGGTTTAAAAACAATTTTACAAAATAATGATTAGGATAGATTAGTTACTTAAAATAAATATAAAATAACTTCTTTAAATTTTAAAGGTAATGAAAAATGGAAAGAAAAAAGAAAAATTTTCTGTATAGCATTCTAACAGTCATTTTAGTTTTAATAATGTCGTTTACTATATTGTTTACATTCTACTGGTCTGTTTTAATTTCGACTCTAGTTGCTAACGAAGGCTTTTTGTTAGGTTTGGTTGTTATTATTAGCAGAATCTTAATATTAGGATTTATGTCGTTCTTTCTCTATCGCAAATGGTTAAAGCAAGAAGCAATATATACTTCAGATGCTTATTTTTTATTCGGGTCCTTTTTCGGTATACTATCTTGTGGAAAAATCTACGACATCTTTTATAACCTAGCGTTTATGTCTATGGCGTTTGATGTAGAATTTATTTTACTTTTATTAAAAATACGGTTTTTTATAATAGTCGTAAATGTAATGCCAATTTTATATATCGGATTAGAAGTAATCATTACATTTTTTAATATGTATAAAAATAAAGAGATGAATAAGAAGCAATTTAACAAGTTAAGATTGAGGATCATTTTAATTTTTATCTTGGTATTAGTATTAGTCATAAGTTTGGCTCCAACACCAGATTTTCTCAGCAAAATTCTTCCGTTCATCACACTGGTAATGTTCTTAGGAATTGCTATCATGTTCTTGTTTATGTATAAAAATGAACGCTTATCCCAAGCAAATGGTTTAATTATTGGAATCGCTTTTATTTGTTTTATCGCTTCTAATTTACTTCGAGCTATTCTATTAAATACAGCGATCTATTATATTGTTTTCGTTGAATTAATTGACATTGGTATCACACTACTAATATTTATTGGATTTGTTACTAAACCTAAATATGCTAAATAATATTTTTTATTATTCCTATTTTTTTTTCATAAGTTTTTACGATTAATTTCGAGCTTTATAAACTTTAATTAAAAGAAATTAATAGAAATATTATTTTGTGGTTTTAATGAAGAATTCTAAAAATTGGAAAAAATTTGCCTCATTATTTATAATATTTGGCCCGGTTCAATATGTAATATTTACCGCAGTAGCTATGATATTTTACGCTGGAGGAACAATTGTAAATCCTCTTAGTCTAGGATATGATTTTTGGGGTAATTTTTTTAGTGATTTAGGTCGTGTTACGGCACTTTCAGGAGCTTCGAATTTTATTTCATTTACCATATTTACAATAACTGCGTTAATACTAAGTTTCTCCTTTATTCCTTTTGCTTATGCTCTTCCGACATTTTTTAAAATTGACAAAAAACAATATCTTGTCACCAGAATTGGTTCTTTAATTTGCTTAATTTCTATCTTCTTTTTAATTGCTACTATTCTTACACCATGGGATATTTTTTCTACTACCCATTTGATGTTTGCTAATTTGTTCAACATCACCGGAGCTATAGGAGTAATATTTTTTGCCGTTGCTGTTTTATACAACAAAAATTACCCAAATATTTACGCTCTCACATATGGTGTGTTGTTGATTATCGCTATTATTTATGCTATAGTATTGGTAGTTTTACCAAAATCTATAACGCCAGAGGGTTTAACAATACAAGCGTCCATGCAAAAGATTTCTCAATATTCGTTCCTATTTTGTTTCTTAATCCAAGGTTATGGCGCTTGGAAATATCAAAAAAGCCAAGTAAAAGAAGTAAATTCTATCTAAAACTTTATTTTTATTTTAAAAAAGATTAAAACTTATTGTTTGACTCTTGTACTAAAATGCTAAAATTTTTGACCATTTCTTCCAAACTAGGAAAATCTGGAAGATTATGTTTGCCTAATAGTTTTGAAACTCTACGAACTTCCTTGTCTTCACCAACTAACCAAAAGAATGTTGGTTTTGAAGAGTGTTTAACATTATCTATTATTTGATCTACATCGTTCATAGCCCTAAATTGTCTCGAGCAGAACATCATATTAAAAATTCCTTCGATGTTAGGCTCACTTAATAATGTTTTATAAACGTGGGTTGTTACAACATCAGGTCTTACTTGGTTCATCATAGCTTTTTCCATTGCAGGCCAAATGTCTATAAAAGCAAATCTATTCGGAGGCATCCAATCAGGAAACACATCTACAAGTGCATCGTACGCTTTATTTCCCAGAATAGGATAATTTAAACCGTATTTCATAGTTAGATCTGCCGTTATTGTACCAGCACCTCCTGAACCGGCCACGAATGAAACGTTACCTTTTTTTGGTAGAATTTTACCCGTCTCATAAATAATTGAAAATGTCCGAGCAAATTGAAATAACTCGTAAAAACTATTGGCGTAGATTACTCCTGATTGTTTGATGATTCCTTTGATCAAACGCGAGTTTTCAGCTAAGGAACCTGTGTGACTAAGGGTCGCCTTCTGACCTTGTGGAGTTATTCCACCTCTCAATAAGATTATTGTCTTATTAGGCATAGATCTTACCTTTCTACAAAGTTCTATAAATTTCCTCGAATTTTTAAACGATTCTAGATATATTGCAATTACATTAACGGTATTATCTTTTATCAAGTACTCTAAGAATTCTATTTCGCTCAAATCCATTTTGTTCCCAATAGAACACGCATATCTAAATCCTAGATTGGGATATTTTGTCATAACATGCATTAGATATCCACCATTTAACATCCCCGATTGGCTAATTATTGCAATATTGCCCCTTTTAAAGTTATTGAAAACACCAAAACCAGAAAAAAAGCCTTCCCTTTCCTCGCCATCGCTATCTCCATCAATGGTACTAAGACCCATGCAATTAGGTCCAACAATTCTTATTTTGGAAAAGTTTTCTGTAATTTCGATTATTTTATTTTTTAATTCGATGCCTTTTTCCCCGACCTCTTCGAATCCAGATGCTTCAATAATCGCCCCTTTTACGCCTTTTTTAATGCAATCCTTTAAAATATCAGGAATAAATCGATTTGGAACGTAAAAAATCGCAATTTCGACATCATCTTCAACGTCCAAGATGCTTTTTTTGAATTCTAAATTATATAGTTTACCTTCGGCATTTGGGTTAATAAGGTGAACTTTTCCTTTAAAATTGTTAGTTATAAGATTAGTAGCGATCCGAAATCCACCCTTAATTAACTTTTTTGAGGCACCTATAACAGCTACAGATTTTGGGTGTAAAAACACATCAATTATGTCCGTATTTACCAATAACATACCACTCTTTTTTTTGTTTAAGCTAGAATCCTATTAATTAACTCTGAGTTAACTTATTGCTAAAGTAAAATCAACTTTGTTAGAAAAAGTATAGGAAAAATTAAACTATTCGATATTAAACTATAATTCGTTTATTAGTTCATACAAATTATAGAAAACTCTCATAGTCATCTGTTTTATATTCAAGATAAAACATTCCAAAAGTATGATGAAAAATATCGATTGGCAAAATTATAGGCATCCCAAATTTCTACAATCGCTTAACTTAACGTTAGACGAGCTTAAGATATTAAACTTATTTTATATACAAGGAAAGTTTGAAAGGGTAGATAAAATAGAGGATAGGGAAATCTCAAGACTTCTTACCACTAGTAATAACCCAAATTCTTCAAAATATTACGCTAAAGAAAAAGTTGGCATAGATATATAATAAAATCTCCCGATTCTTAATAATAGAATTGTTCTATCTTTAAATTGGGTAACATTTTTCTCTTATTAATTGTACGAGAAATAGAGAACATTTATATCCATGTTTATTTATTATGTTTTCAGTGTTTAAAATAGTCCTCATAAATTTAATAAAATGACTGAAAACAACAAAAAGATAAGGGAAAGGATTAATATCGCAGCTTATTATTTAGCACAAATGAATCACCCTTACGACACCCTTTGTTGGATGCTTGCTGAAAGACAACTGTATCTTCAGCAAAATTTTCAGACACCTGAAAAAAATTTAATTAAAAAAAAAGCTGCTGAAATTTTTTTCTCAACCCCACCATACGATATTCTATGCTGGTTGATATCAGAATTTGATATAAATCTAAAGATTAAAAGACCTTAAATGATTATGTTAATTTTTTAAATACTTTAATAGAATGGAATTTTTTCAAAGGAATTTTCATTGAAATCAGACATTGAATTTACCATTCAATACGA
>JAUWNA010000294.1 GCA_030612905.1 Promethearchaeota archaeon | reverse complement strand
TTCTGCCCTGATAAATCATTTACATGAAGAATCCTTCTTTCAGAATGACCCCCTTCTTTTCCAAGATCATATTCCCCCTCATTATTCCTTGAGAATTCAACTCCCATCTCAATTAGTTGATCAATTCTTTCAGGTGCCTTTGATACAATTAACCTTACAACCTCTTCATCACAAAGCCCATCCCCGGCGATCAATGTGTCTTGAATGTGTTTCTCAAAATTGTCATTCTTGCCCTGTACACATGCGATTCCACCTTGGGCATAAAAAGTGTTGCATTCTGATAATTTTTCTTTGGTAATTAATAAAATATCCTCCTCAGGAACCATATCTGCTAAGTTAATAGCTAAAGATAGGCCAGAAATGCCTCCCCCGATTATCAAGAACCCCGTCTTAAGTTTTAACGAAATATTTTTTCAAACCCCATGTTTTTACAAAAATATCTTAAAATAGCAAAATGAAATTATTTTTAAATATCTTTTTGAACAGAATAATAATTTTTTTTTGGTTATTTACATTTTATGTTTTAGATTATGCCTAAAATTAAAAACATACTATTTTTATGTTCGGGAAATGTTTGTCGAAGTATTTTTGCTGAATATTATGCAAAATGGCTAAAAAGCATGTCCTATAAAGAAAAATTACGGGATATCCGTTTTGACTCAGCTGGAATACGTCACTACTTTGAAAAACCACACGAAGGCACAGTTAAATATTTAAACTCTAAAGGGATAAGCACAGATAGTATTATTCCTAAGGATATAACAGAAGAACTAATAAATGATCAAGATCTGATTTTAGCATTTGAAGAGAAATACCATGTTAGAAAATTGACGAGAAAATTCAAGCAATTAAAGGATCTGGATGAAAAAGTCTTTTTACTATTAGAATTTGCTGGAGAAACTGACAATCTAGAAATAGAAGATCCTTTCTATTTAGAGGAAAATGAATATAATAAAGTTCTTAAAAGAATCGAAGATGGTATAATTAAATCCATTGAAAGGATTATCAATGTTAATAATTCTGAAGAAAATTAATAAAATTCAATTATAAATTACTATATTTTAAAAATCTTTTAAAAAATAATCTTCATATAATTTTTAATGAAGGAAAGTTTATTTTTTCCAATTTATTTAAATAATTGAACATTAATGAGCAAAATCAAGAAAATTCTTCTCGTTTGTTTAGGAAACACAGCAAGAAGTCCCGCAGCGGAATATTTAGCTAAATTTTATGCTAAAAAATATAATACTGATTTAAGGTTTGAGAGTGCTGGTTTTATAAATGCATTTTCTTACATGCAACCTGAATCTCAAGAATATTTAAATTCAAAAGGCATCAAACACTCTGATTTTCGACCCCAAATAATCGATCGAAAATTACTGGAAAAACAAGACTTAATCATAACGATGGAAAAGTCGCATGTTATCGATATTAGAGAAAATTATCAAGGGGTTAACGACTTCAGTAAAAAATTGTTTACTTTAAAAGAATTTAACGGAGAAACTGAAGATTTAGATATTATAGATCCGTATTACGCCAGTACTAATACTTATCAGAAAATTCTTAAAATAATTGATGAAAATATCGAAAAAATGATTAAAAAAATTATTCGGACAAATAAAACCGAACTCTAACAACTTAGTAAGAGCAAATATGACGAAAATAAAACGAATTCTGTTCATATGTTACGCAAACACATGTCGTTCGCCAGCAGCACAACTTCTGGGGGTTCTTTATGCTAAAAAATACGAGTTACAAGGTGTTGTATTCGATTCCGCGGGATGGCACGATGCTTTTGATTACGCTCAACCAGAGACAATAGATTATATACAATCAAAAGGTATTGAAATAAGTGATTTTCAACCTAAAGTCATAACAAGAGAATTGATAGAAAAACAAGACCTTATAATAGGTATGGAACGATACCATTTAACAAAAGTTAAAAAAAGATTTAAAGATTTACAAGAACAATTAAAACAGAAATTATATACTTTGAAAGAATTCAATGGGGCAGATAAAGAGGATATAAACATTCCAGATCCATATAAAACTGGGAAAAAACGATACGACGAAATATTAGAAATCGTAGAAAAAAACGTAGAGGCGCTCGTTAAGAAAGTTAAACGCATAAATCAATAAGTTAAACTTGTTTAGACTGTTTTTAAATACTTACATTTTTGTATAGACTTTCGCAATCAGCCTATATAAATTAAAGATAGTATTAAAAATATCAGATACTATTAGAAAAATTATATAAGAATATTAAGAAAGCTTTTAATGAATCAATTAACGATCAATAACACGGTTATAGAAATTTTTGTCGGCGATTTAATTAATGCTGACTACGATGCAATTGCCATTCCTACAAATAGTCGGCTTTTACCTAGTGGTACATTAAGATGTCGAGTATTGAAAGGAGCGGGTCATACAGTACAGGTAGAATGTAATCGTATTATTAGTGAGATATCAAATGTTCCAATTGGAGATGCTATAATTACATCTGGCGGCAATTTAAGTGCTAAATTTATTATCCATGTAAGAGCAGGACACGATCAAAAAAAATTGATGTTAGCGATCTGGAATTCGTTAAGATTGGCCGATAAAGAAGGGTTACGTTCAATTGCTTATCCTCCAATATCAAAAGAAGTACTCGGATTTAACGCAAAGATTTGTGCAGGTATAATTATTCCAACGATTAAGAAGTTTGTTTTAGAGAGAAACAACAATTTAGGAAACATATCAGTTTGTCTTGAATCATTACCTGATTATAAGGATTTTGAAAACGCGTTAAATAATATAGCTGAATATCCCAATATTTTGACATAATTGTATTTTATTCTTTAGATAAGAAATTTATTCGAAAAATGTAACTTTATAAAACCACACTTAATCTTATAATTGAAATTAAATCTTTATTTAGTTTCATGTTTAAATTATTAATTAAGATTATTAACGAATAAAATTAATATCGTAAATTTTGGTTTAGGGGATTACCTTTTGGAAATAGAAATAAATGAAGATATTTTAAATGAGATAAATAAAAACATTCAAAATGAAAGTTCTAACGTTAATTCGTTAAAAGGGTTTGAAATAATCTGTGAATCAATGGTTTATAAAATCCTTGATATTTTCGGTAAAAATAGTTTGCTTTCAATGCTGTATCAAACAGGATCAGGACCGGGAGAAAAAATTGCTAAAAGAATAAAAGAAAAGCATAACAAGGAGGAATTTGGAATTTTTGAAGCTTTAGAAATCCTAATGACCGAATTGAAAGAATTTTATTCGATGCAAATTAGAGAAGTTCAATTAAATTCAGATCAAACTAGAGTAGTAATAGAAAATTTCTGCTTTTTAAGAGAGTCAAGTAAACGCAGAGAGAAATTACAACCTGGGAAAGCGTTTTGTCGAGTCAATAAAGGTTATTTTGAAACAGCCTTCCGAAAATTATTGGGAAATAAAATAAAAAAAATAGAGATTAACTTTCTCCAAGATGATCCTGAAAAAAATGTGTGTGTAGAAGAACTGATTTTTTATCACAACTCTGATAAAGAATGATGGAAAAACAATTTCTCTTTCAAACTCTGATTGACAAATTCCTAGTAATGGCTCTACTTGTTTCGGGATCAATTATTCGCTGAATCTTAGCCTCATACATAGTTCTTTCTTCCTTCTCTTTCATAAATTCAATATTTTTTTTTTAAATTAAAGATTAATTATATTCTTATTGATCATTTATATGTACTTTTTGAAAAACAAAATGTCAAAAGTTAAAAAAAAATTTGAATTAGTTTATTTATTACAATCTGTTTATAAAAAATATTAAAATAAGAATATAATTAAAAATAAAAGGTTGAA
>JAUWNA010000150.1 GCA_030612905.1 Promethearchaeota archaeon | reverse complement strand
CCTTCAGGAACAGTTCGTCGTACTCTTAAATCGTTCATTCGTTTTTCTAAATGTCCAAGACCACCATATGCTGCATTAAACTCTTCTTTTAAGTTATCTAATTCAGATTCATTAACTGGCTGCAGGGCTACATCATACAATCTTAAAAACTGTTCCTTAATAGGAATCTCGATACCGTTTAGGGTTTCGATCGAAGTCCTCATCGCCGTTAATAATTTCTCTAAGTATCGCTCGCGTTTTTTATCAAAACCTTGTTTAAACAAATCTTTTTGTAGAGCTTTGCAATCGGTTAATAGTTTGCTTGGTGGTTTTATTACCTCATTGTCAACGATTTTGCGTAGTTTTTTTGGACCAAAATAAAAATCCACATACCCTTTATTGTGTTTGTCAATTCGAAGCGGTAAAAGTAAAAATTCTGTTTCAAACATGTAAATTTCGTCTTTAAAAAGTTAATTAAAATACCTAAATTCTAAATAATTATTAAAGTTTATAAATAAAAATTAGAATTTTTTAATAAGCTTTCCATGAGAGCAATAACCATGGATTAAAAAGAATTAACTTTTTGAAGTTTACTGAAAAAGGAGGATAAATTTAGATAAAAACCTATTTATTTACCACGGCCTTTATTTGCGCCTAAGCTCGGACGCGTCTTTTCAGAGCCCCATCCTTTTTTATGTAACCCTCGGGCTTTTTTTCCCGAAGAGGTCAAACCCCGGGAAACTCTTCTTTTATGAGGTGCTTCGCAAATCCAATTAATTTTTGGGTCTGCCTTTATTACAGGATGCGATGGATCTACAAGTATAACCTCGTAATACCAACTTCGACCATCGGCATATACTTTATAACTATTGAGTACTTCCATGTTGGGATATTTACGTTGTACGCGTTCTTCAGCGACCCATTGTAAATTTTTACCGGTAGTATATTTAGAGACACCCATCGCGCGAGGTTTCCTACCTCGTTTCGGCCGAACCTTGTGCATTCCCCCTTTTCTGATTCTAGCTCGAACAATGATGTAGCCCTGTTTAGCTTTGTAGCCAAGAGTTCGCGCTCTATGTAATTTAGTCGGTCTTTCAACCCGTTCGACGGACTTTCCCTTTCTGTATTGGATTCCTCTTTCCCAATGATTTGTTTGATATCCAGTTTCGTGTTTTTCGAACGTTTCTTTTACATAACTATATCCTGATTTAGTCAATTTAGGCAATCTCCAATAACAATCCAATATTAATAAATATTGAAATTATGTAAAATTAATTAATTTTGTTATTTTGTTGGCTTTTTGAATTAGCAATATTATTTAAAATATTCACATCTTTTATCTAGAGTTATTAAGTTTAATTGAATATTTAAAATAATTTCCATAATAGATAAAATTTAAGTTTAGCGGGTATAGATTCTATTTCGAAGGGTTCATAAGTAAATCTTTTCCTATTTTTGTTAACAGATATTTTTATAATTTTAATTGGATTTTTATAATTAACAAACTCTCATAGAATTTACTACTACAGGAAATCGATTTATATATGGAGAAAATGGGGAAAAAACAAAACGGTGAAAAGACAAAAAAAGAAAAGGAGAAAGAGAAGGAGCTTAAAAATTTAGAGAAGGACATAGACATTATTAATGAGGAGGGTTTGAAAATCTCGTACGACAAAGCAGAACTAGAACGCCAAATTCCTAGACTAATGGACGAATTATCTGAAAAGAATAAATCTTTAAAGATTAAGGCAGTCGATTACGAGATTGAACGATACGATGAGGAGCCACAGTTAGTTCAAGTTAACGATTATTACGAGGACATACGAAATCCTGGCGCAATCGATTTCGTTAGGCGTTGCACAGAAAACGAGGAAGCGTTTGCTATTTTAGATTATCTTTTAGAAAGAGAAGAATTAACATCCCAAGAATTCAACATCTTAAAAAATCGAATAAACGAAGAGGGCGGTTTACAGAAATTAATAAACGAGAGTGGTGGATTAAAGACGCCTGGTTACTTCGAAAGGAAGTACCATAGAGCAAAAAATTTAACTAATAACGACCTTAATAAAAGTAAGAATTTAGATTAATGATGAACTTATGACAATTGATAAGAGCTAAGCTCTAGCGATGACGTTGTCGCCCCAATCTGAAATTTAAATCTTATCTAAGGGTTATTCTCGATCTGAGCTTTAAATTTTAATCCTTTATTAGTTAAAAAGTAGCCATCATCGTTTTTTGCAACGAGTAGTAGGTCGAGGAGAACTGGTAATCGCCCCTTAACGCAAGCCATTGGAAGTCCAGAGAAGATTTTTATAGTCTCGTAATCTTTTGCTCCATTATCGATGGCAAAAAAGATGTCCATACCCATATTCCCTAGTAAATACTTTATATCTATGAGAGAATCGTCGACTTTACTCATGTTATTTCCCTTTTGGTTTTTGCTTTTTTGCTATGACGGGTTTAGATTCTTTCGACAAGGATTTTCTTAAATATTTGGGGAACGCGGTAGTTATTTGGATATTTGCTTTTAAAAAGATGTAACTCTCGTTTTTAAACTTTAATTCTTCAATAATGTCGTGTTTTTTTAGAAAATTTAAAGAGGAATTTAAATGGTCTAAAGTCGTTTTGGAGACTAACTTTGGTAGCTTATCGCTAGCTATTAGCCCGTGCCTTAATTCTGAAAGCACGTTATACTTTTTAGGGTCAGATACAATTTGAAATAATGTAAATGTATCTTCTTCTAATTCTTTCTTACTTTTGTTCTCATATATACTAAAATATTCTTGAACTTTCGGAAGTAATAACTCTATTAATTCGGGTTCAATTAGTTCGGGAGTTTCGTCGATGTATTCTATGACGCTATCAGGAGGGATTCTTTCAGCGTTAACTTCTTTTAGTAGTAACACATATTTTTCTACAATTCCAATCTGATTTATGAAAATAAATTGTTTTTTAACAAGTGTATCAATTAATTCTTTAAAATCCAACTCTGGAAAGGTATCGTTGTACCATTCTCTTAATCCTTCTAGCGTAGTTGGACCCTTAGATAACCTTTTTAGTGTCAAGAACATGCGTTTTTTGTTTAATAGCGTTGCAATCTTTTCTTCTTCGCTTTTTTCCCTAGTATCTTCAAGTACATTCCAGTATAATTCTTGAACCCATAGTTTAACCAACGCATTGTATTTGTAGATGATCTCTTTATCTTCTTCTTCGAAGTTATTAATGTCGGAGATGTAAAATGCTGTAAAAATTTCTTCGGTTTTTAAAAGCTTTTCTGAAAATTCTAAGCATAATTTATGCACAATTTGTTCGATTTCTGGAGTAGTCTGTTCATCGAAAATAATTGAAACCATTAACATATCTCTATTACCCCGTGCCCAGTCTGAAGAAATCTCGAAGTAATAATTATTTGAGTTATTTCTTTCGAACGAGTGGGTGAAAAACCCTTCACTGACTGTTTGGTCCATTATATTTGCGATTCTGATTGAAAGCTGCTCGTCTAGCATACTATCTGGATAGGAATAAAAAACTAGTGGACCGATTTTTCGATGGAAATAAGATAATGCAACGACGGGTTTCAATTAATTAAACTCCATTAAGTGTTATATTTTTAATATCTTTATGGCTAAATTATTTATAGTATTACCTAGAATAAATTAATATTAAAAATTATATATTCGTAAGGATAAATAAATTTATCTTACCTATTCATCTATTACTGTAGTGTAAAATATATTGTATTAATATTTCAATTAAATAAAATTAAAAGGTTAAACTGAAAAAGATTATGTGTCCTATAAAACTAGTAGGATTTGATTTAGATGACTGTCTTTTTGATTCCACGATACTTTCTCAAAGGGCAAGAATTGAGGGTATAGACGCGATGATTAACTACGGATTAAAAATTGATCGCCAAAAAGCTCTCATATTGATCGATGAAATCGTTAAAGAATATGGAAGTAATTCTCCGAAACATTATAATTATTTTATTAGAAGATTAAACGAGCTTGAAAAGTTTTCTATTTCATTCATCGATCAAGTTAAATATATTGCTTCTGCTGTAATGGCTTATCACGCCCAAAAAATTAAGTATATAACATTATACGACGATGTAATAAGTTGTTTAGAGAAACTTAAAGAGAATTCTATTAAAACAGCAATCGTAACGGATGGAATCCCCATCAAGCAATACGAAAAGATATTGAGGCTGAATATTGACGATTTAATTGATTTAGTCGTAATATCAGACGAAATCGGGATTAGAAAGCCAAACCCCAAACTTTTCTCGTACTGCCTAAATAAATTCAAAGTAAAAGGACACGAAACAATTTACATTGGAGATAATATATATAAAGATATAGTACCGGCTAAACTAAACGACATTCATAGTGTATACATACATCGCGGTGGTAAATATGATACTAATATAACAGGTGAACAGATTCCACAAGAATATAAACCCGATTACGAAATCTCTAAGTTGGATGAACTTTTTGATATAATTAATGATATAAATAAAAAATTTTATATTGGTAAAGTTTAACTATGAGAATTGCGTGTATTCAACCAGAAGTATTCCAAGAAAGAGATAAATGCTATTTTGAAGTAGAAGAAATATTAAAAAAATTAATTAAAGAATTTGACAACTGCGACATCGTATGCCTACCAGAAAGGTGGGTAAATTTAACAAACGGAAAAGAACTAAACTTACAAATTGAAAGAGGAAATAATTACAACTTTATTAAAAATCTAGCAAAAGAGTACGGTATAAGTATAATCTCAGGAGCTATTTGGGAAAGAAGGGAAAATTCTATCAAACCGAGAATTACTAGTTATTATTTTGATAAAGACGGAGAAGAAATTGGTAGACAAGATAAAATTCATTTATACTCTTACGAAAGACAAAATTTTGAGCCAGGAAAAGAGTTAGTGTTATTTCCCTTTAATAAAATTTATTTTGCAATTTTAATTTGTTTTGACATGGCTTTTTTTGAAACTCCTAGGGTGGTTGCTGAATATGGAGCGGATGTATTATTCTCCCCTACACAAATCAGAGCAGAGGGGATCCAAAACTGGGAAATATATTTAAAAGCACGCGCACTTGAAAATCGAATTCCTGTAGTAGCTTGTAATACTTATGGAAGTTTATTAAAAAGAAAATTTCCTGGACAAAGTAAAATAATTTCGTTTGTAAAAGACTATATTTCGCCTTCTATGTTAAGAGTAGTTGAAGGTCCTATTGATTCCAGTGGATTTGTATACGACGAGATTAATTTAGCCTTTCCAAAAAAGCTTAGAAAATTGCGATTTAAGGAGATTATTGATAAGAACTCACTAAAAGTAAGAAAAATTAAGATGTAAGAAATTAAAGCATCAAATTTTTAAATTCGGAGTCTAATTTTTTTCTAAGTGTATAATCTATCTTATGTTTTAATTTTTGAAAAAATTTTAGTTCCAATGACCTATCCCCCCGAGGGGTTTATATATGAAAATTTTAAAAATAATAATAAATAATAAAAAATAAAAAATAAAAATGATATCAACACCAAAGGTTAATAATAGTAGTTATGTAGGCCCTCGAGCTTTATTTGACGCACATTATGTTCCGCCCAAAATAT
>JAUWNA010000494.1 GCA_030612905.1 Promethearchaeota archaeon | reverse complement strand
GAAATTTCAGATAGCTTCAAAACGCTAAGTACTATTGAAGCAGGATTTTTAGAAACGCATCAGAGTAGGAAAAAAGAGGGTGCGTATTACACTCAAAAAAATATTTCCGATTTTATGGTTTCTCAAGGGTTAAGTCTTTTTTTAAACAAGAATCTGAAGGATACTCAATTTAACAATTTGAACGATATTTTTAAGTTAGAGGATAGCGCAAGGAAATTTTGCGAACAGAAACTATTGAATGCTTCAATCTTCGATCCTGCCTGCGGTTCCGGTGTTTTTCTCCTAAGTTCCGCTAATCAAATTTGCCAAATAATTAAAAAACTTCATTCTGAATTTAATACAAACAAAATCAAGTTGGAAATTTTAGAAAATCTTTATGGCTCCGAAATAAATGATTCTGCCAGGAAACTATGCATTTTAAAATTATTTAAGTGGTGTTATAACGAATCAAATCCGTATAATTCTAGACTTTTATCAACTTTAGAGTCGAATATTTTGTTGGAAGATAGTTTAAAGAAATCTAGCAAGTTTAAGTTTGATCTTATTGTTGGAAATCCTCCTTATGGGAATATATTGGACGTAAATCAAAAAAAAAAATTAAAATTAGAAAATATTTTTTACAACGACATCTATTGCGCATTTTTACTAAAGTCTCTTGCGTGGACGGATGGAATAATAGGATATTTAGTACCAAAAAGCTTTCTATTAAGACAAGGCTACGTAATTTTTAGAGAAAATCTATTATCTATTGCGAATCTTCTCAGAATCTACGATGTTGGTCCTAATCTTTTTAAAAAAGCAACGAACGAAGTACAAATTGTTTTTTACGAAAAAAAATTAAACTCGCTCAAAGACTTAAACATATTCCAATATCCAAATGGCAAAATTATTAAATATCAAAAACAAAATGTTGATTCCTTAAGAATATGCTTTAATTCAATGTGTCCTCTCAGTTCCCACAAAAAAAAGATTTACGTCTATACATGGGATAGGACATGCCCTTATTGCGATTCTAAAACCACTCCTTTAAACCGAATTAGAATTAAAACTAATAGAGAAACTATAGACCTTATTAATAAAATAGAAATTACAGGGGATTTAAATTATCTTAGCATTAATCACATCCCAAATATGATTCGAGGAGAAGAAGATAAAGGTCTAAGGCAAGTTCTGAGTTTAATAGAAAAGAATACTAACAACTCATGTTTTTTTATCAAAGCAAAAGAAGATTTTGGTTATTACAATTTTAAAAGGAATAAGTCGTTCAACATCGAAATGGCAAACCCAAAAATCTTAAAAGGAAAAAATCTCGAATTTTATACCAATCCAAAGCTGTTAATTAAACACAACAATATTTTTCCTCAAGCGACTTTCAGTAAGGAAAATGTTTGTTTTACTTCTTCAATTTATTCCATAATAAGTGATGACCATATCGAATTAAAATTCTTATGCGCAATTTTAAATTCTTCGTTAATACAATTCTATTGTCTTTATGGGATAAACAACCAAAAGAACACGACTATAAATTTAAATCAATATATGATTAGACATTTACCGATTAAAAATACTAACCCCAATCGCAAAAAAGATTTGAGCGAAAAAGTACAAACAATAATCCATTCTCTTATCGATAGAAACGGTAAATTAGATGATAAAGCCATTCACTTATTAAGAGAGATTGACGATTTAATATTTAAATTATACGATATAACAGATGATGAAAGAGAGTTGATAATTTCAACTATTAAAAATCAAGTTGGTTTTTACAAGAAGATTTATGATTAATTTATAAGTATTACAATATGATTTTCATTCATCCAATTTTAGGATGAAGTTGCACACAGAATCCCCTGAGCCGATAAATTTCTCTCTCGTGTATTTAATTTTAGGGTTGAATTCATTTATTACTGGTTTTAAATATGGGACGCACATTTCTTTACAAATTGACTCTATTCTGTGATGCCTATCTGGATTTCTTTCCATGGCTTCGATATAAGGGCATTTGGTTATGTTTATTACTGCCTTCTTCTCGCCTTCTTGAAAGATTTCGTGGATATTACCTTCACAATTCCATACAAAAGAAAGAATTTCTATTAAGTCGTTTAGAGAATTTCCTTCGAGCTTTAAATATTTTTTTACTCTACGAAATATGATTTTATATAATCTCTGCCATACTATTATATCAAGTTTTAGAGCCGTATCCCAATCTATCTCGTTTTCGGTTTCTATTACCCACAACCCGTCGAGCGTTCTAAAATTTCTTTCAAAATAAAACAATTTATCTTCTTTACTAATTAGCCTCAATGGTTTAATAGATTCTTCTTTTTCTTCTTCA
>JAUWNA010000106.1 GCA_030612905.1 Promethearchaeota archaeon | reverse complement strand
TGAGCCGAAATATATAGGTTAAGAGATAATTAAACTCGTGTTAGAGTTTAATAGAGGGCTTAATCAGGCGTACGAAACGTTTTATCGCCTTGAAATCCAATGTTAGCTCAAATTATCTGGAATCCTTAAAAATAATTTGTTTTTACACTATATAAAAGCTATTGAAAATGATTTTTTTCTATGACGATAGAACATATTAAATCCTTTAAAAAAGAGATGTTTCGACAAAATTGTTAATTTTAAAGGTTTTCTTTAATTGTAATTCAAAATCTTGACTTTTTGGATCATATTCCAAGGATTTGTTAGCAGTTAGTTATAATATTTCTTTTAAGATGATCGATAAATGATATTGCTTCAAACTAGAACTTAGCTAAAAAATTGATTGTGATTCTTAAAGATTTATTAAGTTTTTAGTTCCTACTTCAAATTTATGGTTAATTTTTCAATATTTAATTTCCACACTTTCTCAGGAGCTCTTTTTTTCTTTTTTAAGGTGGATTCTATAATCTTTACAGATTCTAATTCCCTTAAGTGATAGTATAATGTTGATATTTTAATATCTCTTCCTTTGCCCCGTAAACAGATACCTTCACACTCTTGATCATCTTGTTCTTTAGTTGCATTTACTTCTTTCGTTAAGAGTTTAAAAATTACCTCAGAAGATTTGGGACCATTTCTCAATATTTCAATAATATCCCATCTAATGGAACAGATTTAATGTCTAGAAAATGGCCCCATTTATCTCCCTTATGATTTGTAAACCTAATCATGAATTCTGCATAGCAATAAATACAACCATGCTGACAGCCAATATAAGGAGTTATAACAAAATTTATTCCCGGAATATTGCTTTTTGTAAAAATATTTTTAGTTTCTCGAAAATTTATTTTCATATAATTTTAAACAGCAATTCTTTTTATTTCTAATATGAGAGCGTATGTAAAAAATTAAAACATTAGTCTTATTAAAAACCCTATTTATCGTTCTATATATAGGTATAATAATTATACATGTACATTTGAAATTATTTATTCTTAATATTTTTATTAATGTACCATTTATTTTGGGAGATTACTAGCATAGGATTAGAGGAAATGTTGAAATAAAAAAAAATTATTTTTTAGGATTTTCACTTGTGTAATTATTAATCATATAATTATTTATTAAAGCAAGTTTCGTTGCGCCATGCTAATATTGAAAAGTAGATAATTAATAATCCTTGAACAACAGGAAAAATCGGATACCACCAAATTCCATTTATATCGGGATAACCCCATATTACATGGTATATAATCCATTGTACCATTGCCCAAATAGCAGGAATTAGTCCGAAAATTACTCCCTCCTTTCTTTTAAGTAATAGAAGCAGAATGCTAATTGCTATAATTACGGCTGTGATAATGGTAACAACGCCCCCGATAGTTCCTTGCGTTCCCATTTGACTTATAGACCCTGGTATTTCACGTACAAATTTATGCACAAGATTGACTAATAATACTGCTATGACGGCTTGAATATATATAGATGGATATTTCGAATCATTTTCTTTCATTTTTTCACCTCCTTTAAAATCATTATTTATAAAAATTGAAATGGATCATTTTAAGTAGCTATTTTTTTCGGAATTTTATTTATTTTTTGAAATCTGTGAAAGAGATGATTTAATCCCATGATTGGATGAGAGAACATCATTCTTGGCCCCATATATCGCATTATTTTTCTGATTTTCTTTCTCATATCTGGTTTATAACAATGAATAGGGCATTTATAACAAATTGGTTTTGTACCAAATTTTTTCAGATAATAACAGTTATCTAAACGGTTATTTGCGTATTTTAACAATACAGAGCAATTGTCACATAATTTAATTTCAGTATTATGAAAGTGTTGGCAATATTTTTTAATCATTATTTCTATTGTCTTTTTTTCCTTTTTTAATCCGTTATTTGATTTATTCATTTATATTTTCATTTTAAGGGATTATTTTTACATATTATTATCAGTATAATTTGTTAAACTAACTTTTTCGGGATTGTATTTACCATTGACAACAAAATTATCCCAGTTCCCAATTTCACAGCATTTTCCATCTTTTAAGAGAAATATATTATCAACATTCGCTATCATAGATGATCGGTGCGCGACTATAATAACTGTTTTATCTTGTATTATAGTGTTAAGGGTTTTTTGAAGAGCATTTTCATTTAAGGTGTCAAGGTTAGAAGTTGGTTCATCTAAAAGCAGAATTGGCGCATTTTTTATCAATGCTCTACTAATTGCAATACGTTGCTTTTCTCCACTCGAAAGCTTATCACCTAATTCGCTGATTTGAGTGTCATATCCCTCTGATAAAGACATAATAAACTCATGAATATTTGCCATCTTCGCACATTTTATGATATCTTCCATATTTACATTATAATTTCCCATTGCAATATTGTCCTTAATACTAAGGTCAAAAAGGAAAGTATCTTGCTCTACTATAGCAATTATCTCGTGAATATTTTTTTGATACATTTTTTTAAGATCTTTTCCTCCAATAAAGATTTCTCCAGATTCAAAGTCCCAAAATCTAAGTAGTATACGCAGAATAGTGGTTTTACCGGAGCCACTTTCGCCAATAAGAGCAATCTTACTTCCTTGAGGGATTTTAAGATTGAAATCATTTAAAATTAGTGGTTCTTCTGGAGAATATTTAAATGATAGATTTTTGAAGGTAATGTCAAATCTTTCTGGAGTTTCAGAAGAGCAATCAGGTGAATCAACGACTATAGGTTTCTCATCAATTATATTGAATAATCTTTCTGCTGCTGCAAACGTTTGAGTTAAATGATGAGAGATGGAACTAATAGCAGAAAGAGGACCAAATGAGCTAATAGTAGCTACAATTACTACAATAACGCCACGGATATCTAATATGTTTATAGCAAAACCTTGAATTGCAGCAATGATAATAGCAATATCAGCTGTAAATATGACTAAATTGATAATTCCAATTAAAAGTCCTGCATTGGTAGAACTCTTTCGTTTAACTTTATTTAGTAATAACCCATTATCAGCGATTTGCTGTAATCTACTTTTGCCTTGGTTAAATAATAAGATAGTTTTAATACCTTGTAAAGAATCAATTAAATGAGCATTTGTTGACCCAAGAGTATTGCGAATAACTTTACCATTTTTCCTAATAAATCGCTCATAAAAAATAGGAATTATCACTCCTAATGTAAAATAGAATGGAAAAATAAAAAATGGGAGTAATATCCACCAGAATCCCAGAAAGCTTAATATAAAAACACTGATACTCCCAGCTATTACAATTGGAGAAATTGTATGAGCAAAAAAAACTTCAATCATCTCTATATCCCCTCCAATAGTGGAAATAAGATCACCACTTCGCTTTCTTATGAGATTACCTGGGGTTAGAGGTTCTAATTTTTCAAAAAATTGCACTCTTAAATCGGCTAGCAATCGGAAAGCCACATCGTGATTTTTAATTTGTTCCATATAAGCACTTACAGCTTTTATTATAGCCAATATAAAAAGTAATATTAACTCAAAAATAGAGGGAAAATATGACGGAAGTAAAAAAATTCCAGTAATTAACCATGCTCCATAAACTATTAACAATATGTTAGTTAAATGGTTCAAAATTCCATAAAAAATTGCTTGAAGCATTAACCACTTATGATTTTTAACCATCCAAAGAAGTCGGATTATTAATTTAAAGCGAGATATATGCTTTTTATTCTCAAAAGAGTTCATCAATGCTATACCTCATTTGGATTTCTGGCGTTTCATAACGCATTTGGTCTTTCACTAATTCTCTGTATAATCCTTTTTTTGTTATTAATTCTTGGTGACTACCTTTTTCAACGATTCTGTTATTATCCAGTACTAGAATTTTATCGGCATCTCGTACAATGCTTAAACGATGGGCTATAATTAGGGTAGTTTTTGATTTGGCTAATTTTTTTAAGGTTCTTTGTATTATTTTCTCATTTTCAGAGTCGATATTTGAAGTAGCTTCATCTAAAATTAATATTGGAGTATTTTTAAGAATAGCTCTCGCAAGAGCAATCCTTTGTATTTGACCCCCAGAAATATTTTTAGCCCTTTCAGCTAAAGAAGTATCTAATTTTCTTGGAAGAGAAGATATAAACTCAGAAATGCCAGCTTTTTCGCATACTTCTAATAATTCTTCCTCAGTAGCTTCGGGTTTTGCCATTAAAAGGTTATCTCGAATACTACCATGGAATAAATAAGTCTGTTGGGAAACCATAGAAATATTTTTTCGTATTTCGTTTGGATTGCAATTCTTTAAATTAAAGCCGCCTATATAAACATCTCCATTAACAGGATCGTAAAAACGAGCTATTAAATTGGCTATAGTAGTTTTGCCCGCGCCACTCTGTCCTACTATTGCTGTTATTTTACCGGCCTCTAATTTAAAATTTAAATTATTTAAAATTTCTGGACTATCAGGTGAATATGAGAAACCTACATCTTTAAATTCAATATCAACATTATCCAGAACATCTAATTTTTGTGAATATTCAGTTCTTAAATGATGTGATTTTTGATTTAGTATTTTAAGGATGGATTTACCCGAAGAGATGCCATTCACAGCTGTATGAAAATAGGAGCCTAAAATCCTTAAAGGTCGGAAAAACTCATAAGAAATGAGCAAGATGATAATAGCTCCTGTTAAAGTTAACTCGTTTGAAAAAAAGTATGTAATTGCTAAAGAGATACCTAAGGCAGTTCCTATCATCGATATTAGGTCCAAAATTAATATAGAAGTAAGATTAGCATAGAGAAGTTTCATAGTATTATCTCTAAATTTCCCACTAATATCAGCAATTTCCTTTTTGCGTCGTTTAATTTGTCCAAACATTTTTAAAATGGTGAGTCCTTGTAATGAATCTAAAAAAAATGAGTTTAAATCTTCAAAAGTTTCCCAGTGGACTTTTGCAACTCGTTGTACCCACATTTGTACTATTCCAATACTTATTGGTATAAAAGGAATTAAAAAAATAAGAGCTACCGCAATTCCTGGATTAAAAATACTAACATAAAAATAAAGGCCAATTGGTGCTAATATCGCTACAAAGATCTGGGGAATAAATGAACCAAAAAATGATTCAAGATTTTCGACGCCATCCAATGTAGTAGTTGTTAATGCTCCAGTACTTTTTATTTCTTTATATCTTAATTCAATTTCTAAAATTTTAGAGTAAATTTTATTTCTGACTTCTAATTTTATTCGAGAAGAAGATTTAAATCTGGCAAAATTAATTAACCACGATAAAAATAGACGAGAAACCATCGCAATTGAAATTATTATTAAGAAAAGAACAAGCTTTTCAATAATTAATGAATTCAAGTATAATAAATTGATAATATTTGCTATGCGATCAATAATTACAATATTAGTAGTAATAATAAGTAAGCTGGCAAGAATTGTAATTAGAATCCAAAATCTTGATGCTTTTCCTAAAGAAAAAATATTTGTTTTTTTTTCCATTTAAATGCACTTATTTGTTTTAGTTTTAAAAAAATAAGATATTATATTAATTAAGGAGATCCATGGAATTTTCGAATTAATAAAAGATTAATACCTAAAGTTATCAATTCAATCACTCCTGCTACTATAAAAGCTATTACGAACTGAGATTCTTGAAAATTAGGAACAAAAATAAAACCAATTAAGGGACCTAATGTGATACCTAGATTACCAAGAAAATTGAAAAATCCCATTCCCATAGCTCTATCTTCTACATCGACAAAATCTCCAACTAAAGCCATAGAAGGAGGACCAGTTACTCCTGAAAATGTTCCTAATATTATAAAACAAATTATCAAAGCACCTAAACCAAATAACCCAAAATAACCTGTTAAACTCAGCATAATTCCATAACTAAAGCTCCCCCATATTAAAAATTTATACCGTCCATATTTATCAGATAACTTTCCTATGGGATATTGCAAAATAATAAACGGTAAGGCAAAAATTCCCATAACCATTCCTCGTTCTGTAGTTCCAAGGAATAAAACGTTTGCTATATATAGTGGTAGGATATAAATAATAAATCCCATATGAAGGCGATCTACAAAATTAAATATTCCAGGTAATATTAATTTGGGTGCACGGTTTATAATTTTAATATTCTCTTTAAATAAAGGTCTTTTTTTAAGAAAAGATGGCTCTTTTATTATGAAAAAAGTTATTAGTAAAACAATTGCATTAGCTCCCATAGCAATATAATATGGAACGAATACACCATAGTTAGCAACCATTCCTCCTAACATTGGACCTATTCCCATAGCTAAAGCTAAAAAAACACCTAAAATACCTAAACATTTCCCTCTATTTTCAGAATTTGAGATATCCAGTATCATCGTCATTAAAATTTGCCAACACATAATTGTAAAACATCCTTGTGCAAATCTAAAGATTAATAGAACCCCATAATAAGGAGGGGGTGTTGAAATCATAAGGAAAAAAAAAATAATTGTTCCCACGCTCCCAACAATAACAAATTTCTTTCTTTTTCCAAAACGATCTGCTAAAATACCAGTAATTATTCCCCAAATTAAATATGATAAATAAAGGACAATGTCAAAATAAGCAGTTTCTCCCGTTATACCAAAACGAAGAGAAATAAATTCGTATTCATTTGTGTGTAATAATGAAACTGATATAATCGTTAAGAACATTGAAATACTTATTATTAAGACTTGAAACATATTAGTCTTAATTTCATCTTTAAT
>JAUWNA010000462.1 GCA_030612905.1 Promethearchaeota archaeon | reverse complement strand
AATTATCTCCTAATTTTAAAGAAATATTTATAGAAAGCGTAAATTTATGAAAAAAAACTCTAAATTTTAACTCGAAAACTTTCTTGGGAAATCTTTATAAGAAATAAAAAATTTGAAAGATTTGTCGTTAAACCCCCCTTTAAAAGAGATAAAAATGCCTAGCTTCACTCGTGTGGAAATGAAAAATCTAGGAATTATTTTTGGAAGAAAATAAGAATAAATGTATTCTTATATGAAATAACTTGAAAATTTATAATTGAGTCTGAATTAACTTTAAACAACAATTTAAAGATATACTGAAAAGTTAATCTTTACATTTCTTAATTATAAAAAATTCTAAGGAGCCATTAAAAATGAGTGATTTAGACAATAAATCCGAAGTAAAGAAAGAAGTACCAAAGTATCATATAGCCGAACCTCATGATTTATCTCCGAGGTCGAAATGGTTAAGAGATTATTATTTTAAGGGAGTTAAACGTGAATGGAACAATCAATACATGCCGTTTACTACTGGAACAGATTGGGATATAATATGGAGCGAAACTGAATATTATATCGCCCCTGAGGTGCATTTTTATATAGGTAATAAGGGAAAGGGAGTTTTTGAGGGATCTTTAAGATCCATGGCAATTCCTGTAAAATTAACTGAGAATTTCTGGTCTTTATCTTTACCTGAACGCAGAATACATTTTTTTGAAGAGGTTATGCTTAATTATATCCCTCAAGAAATTATTTCTGAAAATGATCTAATTGCGGGTGGTAGATTTAACACACAATTAAGCGATTGTTTAACTAAAAAAGAAACAAAACGATACTGGAAAGGGAATTTGAGTGTTCGACATAAATTTTACAAATATCATAAGTCTGGATTTGGAAATGCAGGCGCTACGTCAGGTCATCTCATACCAGATCACGAAACAATAATTAAAAAAGGCTTCAAGTACATTTACGAAAAAGCAGAAACACAATACGGGCAATTAAACGATCGCGAGAAAAAGGGCCCTAAAGGCCAAGAATTACGGGCAATGATGAAAGCAGCTGAAATTCCAAGGAAATTAGCGAAAAAATACGCCGAAGAATGTAGAAAGCTTAAAAAAACGGCATCATCGTCAGAGAGAGTAGAAGAACTCGAACAAATGGCAAAAAATCTCGAAAAAGTACCTTGGGAATCCGCAGAAACCTTTTGGCAGGGGGTTCAAGCAATTTGGTTAACCCATATGTTAATCATGGCGGAAGAATCATATCCTGGTCCAGGTACATCTTTTGGTCGGACAGATCTGCATCTTTGGCATTTATACAAAAAAGATGTTATTGATGAGAAAACTATTTCAAAGGAGTTTGCGAAAGACATTTTAGGGAGTTTTTGGTTCCATTGTAATACCGCGTATGACGCACAAATAATGGTAGGAAAGCAAGGTATTACTTCGGCGTTCGGACAATTGATGACGCTTAGTGGGTGCGGACCTAACGGGGAAGATTTAACCAACGAATTAACATATACTATCTTAGAAGTCGTCGACGAATGGTCCCCTATTTTAGAACCAAAACCTAATATTCGGCTGCATCGAAATTCACCCGAGAAGTTATTAAATATAATAGTTGATATAATATCTCGCTCGCAAGGCGCCCCCTTCCTTATTAATTTCGATGAAAGAAGCATCGCTGGAATGATAACGGAAGGAATTTCGCCAGAAGAAGCTTGGGATTACGCTTGTGTTGGATGCTTAGAAAATACTATGCAAGGAAACGATCGATCGGGTACTGTAAATTGCAATCCAAATTTAACAAAAAGCATTGAATTGACTCTTTGGAACGGGAAGAATATGCCCGGCAATGATGTAATTACTAAAACTGGTCAACAATTAGGACCAAAAACGGGAAATTCCGAAGATCTTCTGACTTGGGAAGATTTTTGGAACGCTTGGAAAAAACAAATTGAATTCCTTATTAAATATACTGTAGATACATATAATTTAACCGAAGAACTTAGAGCCGAATTCATGCCCACGCCATATTTATCCACTTTAGTTCGAGGGTGTATTGAAAAAGGATTGGATATTAGAAGAGGCGGTCCTGAATTAAGGTTTATAACAGTTGAGGGGGTTGGATTTGCCACAACAGTTGATTCTTTACTGGCAATTAAGAAATTTGTCTACGATGATAATAAATACACAATAGCTCTAATTAAGGATGCTCTCATTAACGATTTCGAAGGGGAAGAATTTACTGTTATCCAAACGATGTTAAAAAATAGAGCACCTAAATACGGAAATGATGTTGACGAGGCTGACGAACTAGCTAGGAAGGTTATGAAAGTATGGTCTGACGAAACGTGGAAGTATAAGACGCCTACAGATTTTCAATTCCGGCCTGGGATGTTATCCTGGAATTATTGGGCAGGTGCTGATGCTGGTTTTACCGTTGCTACTCCAAACGGCCGAAATAAGGCGACATTTTTATCTAACGCGATTTGTCCTTCAAATGGAGCAGATCTTAAAGGACCAACCGCCGTAACAAATTCTGTAGGTGTGGTTCTGGGGGGGAAAACGGAAG
>JAUWNA010000179.1 GCA_030612905.1 Promethearchaeota archaeon | reverse complement strand
ATTATCCAAAAATGCGTTACTCTGTACGATAACGACACAGAAAAAAATTTAGGACAAAGAGTATTAGAATTAGAACACAAAATCTTTAATAAATCAATAGAATTATATTGCGATAAACGGTTGCATGTCGATGGAAGAATTGTAAGAATCGATGGTGATGTTGTCTTATAACTGTAATTATTTAAATATGCGGGAAATGAATTCAATCATCAAATGAAAACTCTGACCCAGACTGAAAGTTTGGTATTTTCCATAACTTAATGAAGAAGATCTTGAGTAATGAGAATACTCATTTCCCGCTCCTATTACATTCAAATAAACCTAAAATTTTAATCGAATCAACCATGGTTTAATAATATATTATTAATAATTAACAAGAGAATAAAGTAAGGATGCCTCGTCGGAAAGAGATTTCTGAGATTCTAAATATGATGGAAAAGACTCAGAACATTAGGAATATTGGGTTTGTGGGCCATATAGACCATGGTAAAACAACGCTAAGCGATTCTCTTTTGAGTGAAGCGGGTTTACTTTCACCCGATCTAGCAGGTGAAGCGCGTGCCTTGGATTATTTAGAAGAAGAACAAAGACGCGGAATTACCATGAAATCTACTAATATTTCATTATACTATGAAAAATCCCTTAAAGACCACGACCCCTTTCTAATAAATCTTGTTGATACTCCAGGTCACTTAGATTTTAGCGGCAAAGTAACTCGCGCTTTAAGGTTAATAGATGGAGTCGTTGTAGTTGTCGATGCTGTCGAGGAAATAATAACTCAATCTGAAACGGTTATTAAACAAGCTCTACAGGAAGGTGTGAAACCTGTACTTTATATTAATAAAGTAGACCGCCTTATTCGAGAGTTGAAGCTAACAGATGAACAAATAAGAAAAAAATATACAAGGATTATTAAAGATTTCAATACACTTATTAAAAGATACGCAGATAAACCCTTCAAAAAAGAGTGGCAAGTATCTCCTGCCGATGGAAACGTTGCATTCGGCTCAGCACTCCATAAATGGGGTTTTACATTAAGTATTTTAGAAAATAACGAGTTAAAGTTTTCAGATATTAGATCACGGTATCAAAAAGAAACGTATACTAAAGAAACCTATGCTGATTTAGCTGTTTATTTTCCAATACACAACGCAATACTGGAAATGGTTGTCGATCACCTCCCTAATCCTATTGAAGCTCAGAAATACAGAATAGGTAAGATTTGGGGTGGAGATTTGACATCTGAAATTGGAAAATCTATGACGAGTTGTGATCCAAATGGACCTTTAATAATATGTTTGAGTAAAGTACAAGCAGATAAGCATAGTTTGGTCGCAACTGGAAGAATTTTTTCAGGAAATTGTTTCAATAAGGAAGAAGTATTTTTATTAAGAGAAAATAATTTCGATACAATTCGAAAAACCGCAATTTTTATGGGTCAAAGAAGAGAGCAAGTTGAAGAAATCCCTGTTGGAAACATCGTTGCTATAGAAGGTTTAAAACAAGTAAAAAGCGGCGAGACTTTAATTAATAAGAACTATATTGATAAAATGGTTCCATTTGAAAACGTAAAATATGTTTCTAATCCTGTCGTAACAGTATCAATCGAACCAGAATATTTAAGAGATTTAGATAAAATGAAAGAGCTCATCGAAAACATACTAATCGAAGATCCTAATTTAGTATTTGAAATAAACGAGGAAAACGGTGAATTCCTCCTCTCAGGTATGGGACCTTTACATCTTGAAATTACAGCATATGAAATTGAAAAACGAGGTGTTGAGATTTCAACGTCAGAACCAAGGGCGGTCTTTAAAGAATCCTGTAAATATGGTTCTTCTACTATAGCTGTAGAATCACTAAACCATCAAAGTTCGCTAAAAATTAGATTGGATCTATTAAATGATAAAACAAGCAATTTCTTCCGGACTCATGATTTTAAGTCTGTAAAACCAGTAGCAAGATTGAAAGAGTTGTTAGAAGAATTCACAGATTTAACAACGGATGAAATCCAAGACTTTTGGACATATTACGATGGTAATAATGTTTTAATTTATAATTTAAAAGATGATTTAAACCAATTTTTGAAAGATACAATTTTGGAAATTATTGATAAAATTCTTTTAAATGGTCCACTATGTGGCGAAAAATTAACAGGTCTAAAACTTATAATTGAAGAACTCGTCGTAAATAAACTTGACGAAGAAAACGCGTTTACAGAATTATCCGCAATGTTTTACGATGCTATTAAAAAAGCTTTAAACGATTCTGAACTTATATTACTTGAACCAATTTACCATACAATTATTCAATTACCTCCAGATTACATAAAAAATACGCTTTCTTTACTTTCTAAGTATTCTGCAAAAATAATAAATGTCAACCAAGAAAAAGATTATCAAGCAATCATAGAACTACTCCTACCAGTAAGAAATTCTATTAAATTTGCTGAAGATATTCGTTCTAACACTTCAGGAAAAGCGTTCTGGCAAAATGAATTTCACGCATTCATGGAAGTCCCTAAGCATGAAGCCAAAAGATTGATTAGTGATTTAAAATTTCTTAAAGGGCTTTCTTGGTAGAGATAACGATTAAATGCGCCTGCCGGGAATTGAACCCGGGACGCTGACTTGGGAAGCCAGCATATTACCACTATACTACAAGCGCAAAAATATAGAAAGTTAATAATGATAAATGAGATTTTATAAATAAATTTTTTTACAAGTTGTGGCTATTATTAATTAAAATTTAAAATAAAATAGGTAGTAGCATGAATATTGAGAATTTAACTTTTCAAAAAAAAATTAAGATTAATAGCAACGATTCACTACTCATAATTGATATGCAGTATGATTTTATGCCTATGGGTGCTTTACCTGTCAAAGAAGGTGATCAGATCATAGATGACATTAATTTAATCGCTGAAATTTTTAGGAATAACAATGGGATAGTTGTATTAACGCAAGATTGGCATCCAAAAAATCATAAGTCATTTGCAAGCAGCTACTCTGGGAGAGAGCCAGGAGATGAATTACGATCCGAAGGAATTGGTCCAATTCTTTGGCCAGACCATTGCGTTCAAGGTACTCAAGGCGCAAAGTTTCACAGAAAATTAAAAACTGATTTAGCTAAAGCTATTATTCGTAAGGGGTATAATATCGATGTAGACAGTTATTCTGGATTTATTGAAAACGATAAAAAATCAGAAACTGGTTTAGCGGGACTTTTAAAATCATTGAATATTAAAAGAATCTTTATTTGTGGATTAGCACTAGACTATTGTTGCTATTTTACTGCGATGGATGGTATCGATTTTGGTTTTGAGGTTTACTTTTTAGTAAATTTAACTAAAGGTATAGATTTGCCCCCGGGAAGCATATCTAGCTCTTTAGAGAATATGAAAAATAAAGGAATTAAATTCGTTGCTAAGGAAAGTTTTGTATAAGGGTAAAATCATGAAGCCTTTAACGAATATCAAACCTAAGAGTTTTCCATACAGCATAATTTTGGTCGTTTGTAGTGTAAATACCGCAAGAAGTCGAATGACAGAAGGATTTTTAAAAGATTTCTTAGCCCGTAATAAAATGAAAGTAGAAGTGAATTCTGGTGGAATTGCTTCGAACGCTAGAGATGGAATGCTTATTTCTCTTGACGCGAAATTTGTAATGAAAGAAGTCTTCATAGACCTACCAGAAGAAGCTGTTTCGATTGATTTAAAAAAACGACCTGAATTAATTCAACGAGCAGATTTAATCCTCACACTAACTGATAAACATAAACAAGAGATTATTGACTTTACTGACTCAGATAATAAGGAGATTTACACTCTAAGAGAATTTGCGGGAGAGAATGGGGATATTAAAGACCCTTCAATGAAAGGACTGGAAGGTTTTCGCAAAGCTCGAGATGAGATTAAAAGATGTTTGGATAAAGGTTTAAGAAAATATGTGTGAAATTTCTAGCTTGTTCTGATAATATTAAGTAAGTAATCACTTAATATGCTTTCAATATTCTTTATTCCTCGAAATCCTGGAAAATCGTTAAGATCTATGAAATAATACTTATTGCTATTGACGGGCTGAACCAAGTCGAACCCAAATATTTTTAAATTCATTTCTTTTGAAAGTATTTGGGCTAGATTATGAATTTCTTTAGTTATCTTAAATTCTTTTCTTTTGATTGTGTCAACATCGATACTATCGGGCTTATTTTTCAAATAGATATAAATAGGGTTTTCTCTTATAATCCCAAACGTTTTGTCTCCTATCACGTAAATCTTTCTTTCAAAGCCATCACACTCAATAAATTTTTGAATGTAAATGTCGTAGTATAATAAATGTTTATATCTTTCGCAAAAAATATCTATTTCTTCTATTTTTCGAACTAAAAAATTGAATCTATTGTATTTATCGTGTTGATAATGACTTTTAAGTACAATAGGTAATTTCGGAGTTGCCCATTTCTTAAATTTTTTAATATCTATAACATTATTATTCCAAGAGCTTGGTAAAACGAAATTCTTTCTAATTTGAGGGTTATCTTTAAAGACCCTTCTTAAAGCGTAATCAAGAGAGATCTTGTTTTTACAAGTTAAAACAGCATCAACACTATGGAAAGTTGGAATTTTATTAATCTTAGCGTAATGAAGTAGATCGATAGAACAATCGTTCCTAACTTTAACAATAATCAAATCTGCTTCTTTAATCGCTTTAGGCATTCGGGAAAGGTTGAAAAAGTTTTTTGTGGGATCATGACAATATAAATTGATATCTGGAACAGTTTTAAGCTTATTTATAACGCCTTTTATGATTTCATGTTCCCTAACAGAAAAAACTATATTTTTAGGCATTTTTGATTCTGGATAATTTAATTTAAAAGAATCTATATTAGATATGTTTTTTAAAATTAAAAATTAATTTAAATTAAACATTTTTTGCCAAAAAAAGTTATAAAATGGAAATTATTATGAAAGAAAAAACATTTAGTAAATTTCTTAGAAGACAAGTACTGTTAATTGGATTGCTCTATATGGGAGACTATCTATTCTTCTTTTTTGAACAAAA
>JAUWNA010000162.1 GCA_030612905.1 Promethearchaeota archaeon | reverse complement strand
CTGGGATTGATTTCGTAAGAATTGGATTTGCTTTAGTCCCTACAGCGACTATTATTGTGTCAGTATCTATCAGATGTGCGGAATTTTCAATAGGGATTGGTCTTCTACGACCAGACTGATCTGGCTCACCTAATTTCATCTTAACTACTTCCATTTTTTTCACATTACCATCTTCATCACCGATAAATCTCACAGGATTAGTCAAAAATTGAAAATTAATTCCTTCCTCCACGGCATGGTGATATTCTTCCTTTCTGGCAGGCATTTCTACTTCTGATCTCCGATATACAATAATAACTCGTTCAGCGCCTAATCTTAAGGCAGTTCGAGCTGAATCTAAAGCAACATTCCCTCCTCCAATCACCGTTACAATTTTACCAATTTTAATAGGCGTATCGTATTCGGGGAATCTGTAAGCTTTCATTAGATTAGATCGTGTTAGAAATTCGTTAGCTGATAGAACCCCTTTTAAATTTAAACCAGAAACTCTTAAGAATGTTGGTAATCCTGCTCCAACTCCAATGAAAAACGCTTTAAAGTCCATTTCTTCTAAATCTTCAATCGTTAAAATTTTTCCAATAATTGCATTGTAATTTACTTCTACACCCATCATTTTAAGAGTTTCGATCTCATCTTTGACAATTTCCTTAGGTAATCTAAATTCGGGAATTCCATAAGTTAATACCCCTCCTCCAGCATGAAAGGCTTCAAATATAGATACTTTGTATCCTCTCATTGCAAGTTCTCCTGCACATGCTAATCCAGCGGGTCCAGAGCCAATAACTGCGATTTTTATTCCAGTAGGGGGAGCACATTCAGGACATTCTTTTAAATCCTTTTTTCGCCCCCAATCTGCTATATACCTTTCTAAATAACCGATAGCTATGGGTTCTCCAAGAGAACCTAGTAGACATGATTTTTCACACTGCATTTCTTGTGGACAAACGCGTCCACAGATAGCTGGTAAAAGATTATTGGTTTTAATTTTATAGAGAGCAGCCACATGTTTTTCTTCTCTAAGTAATTTTATAAATTCAGGAATTCTGATATTCACAGGACAACCAGTAACACACAAGGGTAGACCACACTGTAAACATCTTTGGGCTTCTGATAGCATCATTTCATCAGTCAATCCAATTTGAACTTCTGAAAAATTTTTTATTCTCTCACCAGGGGTTTGTTCTAACATCTTAACTCTTCGAAGTTCATAAAATTTCTTCTTTTTGGACAATGCAATTTTGGTCAAACTTTCATAACTTTTACTATCATCCAGTATTGGTTCTGTTCTAATTAAATCCATATCTAGAGCTTTTTGACAAAAATCATGTTCTGCACGTATTATTACGGTTGACCAACCTGGTTCTGAACCAATGGATCCTACTGAGACATCTGCATATTCTGCGGTTAAATCATCACAAAAAAAGCACCCAAATCTTCCATATTTCTTAATTCTTTTAATAGGGATTTTAGAAATATTACTTTCTTGATCGTAAATGATAAATTTACCCTTATCTATATCCATCTTTTTAACTTCTGAAGGATAAACTTGAAATTCATTTTTTAACAGTTTAACAATTTTGTGATAATCAAAAGATTCCATACAAAAAACACCTATCTTTAATACAATATTGTCGTAAAAGGGTTTGTTTAGAGGTAACATGGAGACTTTTTTAAGCGCTTTCATTATACATGGTGTACCTACTATAGCAATTTTTTTATGATGTCTTGCATCGTGGAGCAATTTAAGAATTGGTACATTAGTATACTTTGTTCCAGCAGTTTTCAAAAGTTCCTCATCATTTTCTACGAAAGTTGGTATTGGTTTTAAGGGTTGATCTCCCGAAGAGACTGCAAAAGAACCATCAATAAATCCTTGTTTAAATGCTGTTTTAAGCAAAGTAGTGACTATTCCTCCGTCTTGTGCAACAGATTTTATCCTTTCCACTGTAGTTTGAGCTGTACAAAGCATTAGATGAGAATTAAATTGTTCTGTAAATTTGACCTCGGGTCCATCATTCTCTGGTTTTTCTAATTGTTTAGGAAAGAATGACCGTGGGCAGGCTGAAAAACATAATCCACAATCAATGCATAAATCGTCATTAATTTCAAAGAATCCTTCCGAATAATCAATTGCATTAACTGGACAAATAGAAATACATAATCCGCATCCACAACAAAGGTTTTTTTCTAAAATAAGATTGATACTGGGAAATATTCCTGGAGTTTGAGAGTTTTCAATAATCTCTCTAAAAAATCTCGGATGAATGTTAAGAAATCCTAATAGTCCCAATTCCTTTAGATAATCAACACTAATTTCTACAATCGCCGTGGATAATCCTAGATCCGATTTAATTCTCTCTATATTAATTTCATTTGAATCCTTTATTTGCTCTAATATTAGGTATCTTGTGGCTTCTGCTTCTATTAATGATTCAATTAAATTATCGAAATCATTTTTTTTATATTTTCCAATTTCGATAATTATAGCTTCTTTATTTTTTAATAGCTCAATAAGAGGTGATTGACTTTTCATATTAACATTCCTCACTTTTGAATTTATTCAATGCTCTACATTCATGATCATATTTTTCTAACGATTCTTTTTCTTGATCAACAAATATAGTTGCACGATTTAATAGAGTATCAAAATCTACCATGTGGGCATCAACATCTGGGCCATCTACACAGGCATAATAGATATCTCCATCGACGGTGGTAAAACGGCATCCTCCACACATCCCAGTCCCATCAATCATTATAGTATTTAAAGAAGCGAAGGTTTTAACTTTAGGTAAATCTTCAGACCCATCAGTAGTGAGCGCCACATATTTCATCATTATTAAAGGTCCAATTGTAATTACAACACTTATTTTTTGTCGTACAATTATTTCTTTCAATGGTTGTGTTACTACCCCTTTAATACCTTCAGTTCCATCGTCAGTGCATATAATTAATTCATCACTTACACTTCGCATCTTTTCACGCCAAAATAACAAATCCGTATTCCTAGCTCCTATAATACAAATAACCTTATTTCCTGCTTCTTTCAATTCTTTTGCTTGGGGATAAATAGGAGCGATCCCAACGCCACCTCCAATGAGAATTACCGGGTGTTCGTACTTTTGAATATGAATTTTATTACCTAAAGGTCCTACAACATCAAGAATCTCATCATCAACATTTTGGTTTGCAAGTAGTTTTGTACTTTTACCAACAACCATGAATACAATTGTTATAGTTCCATCATCTCGGTTGTAATCAGCGATAGTTAATGGAAACCTTTCTCCAGTTTCATTTATACGTAGGAGTATAAAATTGCCCGCATACGCTTTTTGGGAAATTAATGGAGTATGAAGAACCATCTCAAACAATGCACCGCTTTTACCAAGCTTTTTTTTCTCTAGAATTTTATATGGCAATTTATTATCATCAAATTTTTTAATAATATTATGAGTTTATAATCTATTCTAATAGGATTAAGAATTAATTAGAATTTTTTAAATTAATGATTATTAAATTTCATCATTTAACAATAAAAAAAGCTTGATAAGAAAAATTATGATAATTTTATTTTTGATAATGACAATTATCCTTGTCAAATGAGATAAAAATGTATTTATCCAAATATTTATAAATTTTTGTCCAAAATTGTTCTATGGTAAGAAATTAAATTTATCTTAATTACTTAAATACCCAAATTCAATGGAAGTTTTGGAGCTTCATCCTATAAGAAATAAAACGGTTAATATCTATTTAATAAGAAGAGAAGACAGAGATTTATTAAGTTTACATCATAGTAATTTAGAAAAAATCATAGAAGCAGAAAAATTTAAGTTTGCAATTGTTGATTTTAACGATCCCGATGTTAAAAAATATTATCAAACTCCTTTATCAGAGTTTATAGAGAAATTCCATTTGCCTTATTACGAAGTTGAAATCCCTGAAAGTATTAAATCTTATTTTTATGTTGAGCTTTTAGACTTGGAAGTACAGATAGAAGAATTAGAGCAAGAATATGAAAAACTTCTTTTGAATAATCAAAAAGATACATTTAAAGCTCAGAGCTTAAACTCCTGGATATATTTGCTAAAAGATAAAGTGGAATATACAAAAAACTTATTAGAATATACCATAAAACCAAAATGGATTGTAAAAAAAATATTAGATGTTGTAAATAACATCAAAAATGATAATTTATCAATAATCCATTTTGCTCATGAAGATTTAATTTCTGAACTGAAAAAATTATTTGAAGAATATAATATCAAAGTCATAAAATATGATATTCGAGAAGAAAAATTAAAATCAATAGTAATGTTAAAAGAGGGATGAAAAGAATGCAAGTTTTAGAATTAAAACGATTAAAAGAAAAAAAACTTAAATTAATATTAATTGAGAGTGAATTTCCGATAGATTGGACTTTAGAATTACCAAAAGAAGAAGGAATACTAAGTGATTTATTTTTTGTTTCTAGGGCGTATATGGAATTTATTAAAGATTTAGTGAACAAATACCAGCCTAATTTCGTAGTAGAAGATAATGGAATGCGTTCAATTGAAGAACCATCTACTGATGATGAATTTGGAACGATTTTTCTAAATGCAGGTATCCCATATGAATTTGTGGATATTCCAGATTATGCATTAAATGTAATTGCAGCACCACTAATGGATAAGAATGTTTTTATAAAAAAAATTACAGAAGAGATTGAAAGTTATAAAAAAATGGGTCGTGTACATTATAACGATCCTAATTTTCAACAGTTAGTAATTTGGAAACAATTATTAAAAGATGATTTCAAAGTACAAGAAGATGAAATAAGATATAAAATCCGTGAATCTTGGATGATGATGAATATCTTAGAATTAGCTAAAAAACAAGAAAAAAACCAATTGACAGCATTTTTTATTACTGATAAGAACCATTTTGATGGCATCTCATTTTTAGCTAAAGAATTGGATATAGGAGTTGAAATAATTAACCTTAAGAAAATCACAAAATACCCTGATGAAGAAACATCGATTAATGACTTATTGAATAGATCTATACTTGAAATAATGCCGATAAAAGTTATTAAAAAAAAAAAAGAAGAAAGCATTTTATACTTTTTTGATACGGATGAGTATTGTTCTCCTTTTGATACAAATATGGGCTATGATGCGGGATTTAATACAGTAATACCTTATTCTAAAATGAAAGCAGACAGAGTCTCAAGGCTAGTTCAAGATGCTATGTTCTCTCGAAAAGCGGGAGCTTCTTCAGTTTATTTTGTTGGTGGTTCTGATGTCATAGAAAGTGAAAAAATTGC
>JAUWNA010000474.1 GCA_030612905.1 Promethearchaeota archaeon | reverse complement strand
ACCATATCTATATTAATATTAAATGATCTGTCTAAATCATATTTTTTACTTAAATAACTACGATGCCTTTTACAGAAACTTTTAGATCCTTTTAAACCCCATTCTTCAGCACCACTCCATAAAAAGATTATATCATAATTTTCAAGGGGGTTTTTTTTGAATAATTTTGCTAGTTCAATTAAAATAGAAACTCCACTTGCATTATCGATTGATCCTTTGGATTTATTGTTATCGTATATAAGTAAAAAAGTTATCCCCACTAAAACAAATTCACTTAGTGTAAATAACAATACTAACTCTTCCTTTTGAATAATATTTTCATCAATTGAATAAACATCTCCGATCATTAAAAGGAAAAAAATCAAAATAATAAAAAAATAAGGCAAAATAATAATTTTAAATATAAAAAAGAGATTTCTTTGTAAATTATAAGGAATATTTGATGAAAAGGTGTCATAATGAGCTGATAAAATTACCACTGCTCGCTTCTGATTTTTCTTCCTAGCTTTGATTCTTGCTACTACATTTTTTGAATCCTCCTTTTCTACTAAGGAATAATTGCGAGTTTTATGAAAAAGGTACTTTATAGAGAAGTAGATAACTAAAACTAAGAGTAAACGAAAAAATACTAGATAACAAAATATGATAATATAGGCTAATCTCATGAAATACCTTTTGGCTCCAGTAAAATAAAAATACTCCATTCGAGATTCAATATTCTCCTTATATAACTCTTTTTGAATATACAATGCTGCTTTTGTTTCTTCCACAGAAGAAAGCGATCTATTAAAAGCTAAAGAGTTAACATGATCTATTGGTGCTTTTAGATTATCTTGTTTTGAGCTTAAAATAGTATTCATAAATTTTTCAATACTTGTCAACTTTTTAATATATGTTTTATAATTTCAAGATTTTCAATTAACTTTTTTTCCAATATGAAGATTCACTTAAAATGTAATGCAGGAGGAGGGATTTGAACCCTCGAACTCCTATGAGACTAGAGCCTCGGTCTAGCACCGTTGACCAGGCTTGGCAACTCCTGCGCAGTTTTTAAATAAAATAATAAAATTTTTTACTTTAAAATTTCAATAACTTTAATAGCATTAAAGAGTAGAAATATTAAAAAATTTTATTATTTACTTTCTCTAACGATTTAATTGTAAAACTAATAGGATTCTAATCATAATAAATCAAATTAACAATTAGATGAAGAGCTATGTTTTTAATAAAATTTTTATTCAAAAGTTTTAACTATTTTTATATAATTTGTTTATTTAAAATTGGATTTACATAAAAGGAGAGATTGGAAAATATTGTCAGTTGATACAAAAAAGTTGACGGCATTGCTCCAATGGTATAAACAAAGCCTTGGCAATGAATTAATTGCAGTTTTAGTGGTAAATAGAGACGGGTTGGTTATGGATTCTTTAATAGGCTCTTCAGAAAAATCGCTAGATGAAGAAATTATTAGTGGAGTAAGCGCTTTAGTAGAACCCGTATTAACTAGAATTACCGAAGAATTCAGTTCAGGATCCTTTGGAACGGGAACTTTTGATACTGAAGATTATAGATTCATTTTCTGTGAAGCTGGACCTGAAGCTATTCTTGTTACGGTTTTAGATGCAATCGCAGGCGTAGATCCCGTTTTTCCTTACGCTTATTTAGCATCTGAAAAGATTGCACGAATTTTTGACGGAAGAACCGTAAGTCCCGTTATTCCAAAGTTAATTTCTGAACAAGATATAAAACACATCCAACGAAAAGTGGATAAACTTCAAAAAATTAATATAAGATCTGGAGAATACGCTTTTAAATTAGTTCTTGGAGGAGATGGCGCTGTTGGTAAAACAAGTATGGTACACAGATATGTTGAAGATTATTTTGCCACTGATTATAAATCTACAATAGGTACTTCAATTATGAAAAAGAAATGTTCATTTGAAGGGCTTGAAAGTACTGTGAAGTTCGTAATATGGGATTTAGCTGGGCAAGCTCAATTTAAACGCGTTAGAAAATCGTACTTAGCTAATGCAGAAGCAGGAATTTTAGTTTATGATGTAACAAATCGAATATCTTTTGAAAATGTCAACAAGAATTGGTACGGTGAAATTAAAAAATCGTCTCCTAACATTTCGCTTGTTTTAGTTGGAAATAAAATAGATTTAAAAAATGATAGAGTGGTTTCTACTGAAGAGGGGGAATCATTAGCACAAGAATTAAAGTTATCGTACTTAGAAACTTCTGCTAAAACAGGAGAAAATATAAATGACACTTTCAAAATGCTTGCTTTACAAATAATAAAAAAGTTTATAGTAATGGAGGATGTGTAAATAGAGCCTCTGGGGGGAGTTGAACCCCCGGCCTACTGATGATTCGAACCAATTGATTAGTTGATTTTACGAATCAGTCGCTCTACGACTAAGCCACAAAGGCGAAATATTTAATATATTAAATATAAATATTAGAAAATTATAAAATTTT
>JAUWNA010000357.1 GCA_030612905.1 Promethearchaeota archaeon | reverse complement strand
AAGCCATACAAATCTTAAAATCTTGGGGTTGTGAATCCGTAAGAATAAACATGGCATATAAAGGTGTAAAAAGATTGATAGATATCTTTGGAAAAATCGGTTTCGAGCCCATAATTATTGTCCTTGAGAAAAAATTAGATTCAAACTAAGATTTTCTTTATATTTAAATTATAAGTGGTTCAAACCAAATTCTACCGTTCTTCTCTCCTAAGTTAGCGAGTTTTTTAAATTTAATACTTGTGCTAGTTTAAAAAACAAAATATATTTATTGTAAAAAATTGAGAATCACATAACTAATTAATTTAAATCTAAATTATAAAAAATAAAAATATTGAGGTAAAAATTTAATATGCCAATTGGTATTAAAAGTTATGGCGCGTATTTACCGCGCTGGTTGCTTCCTCGCGATCTTATTGCTAAAGCATGGGATTTTCCTTCTATTCCAGGCTCAAAAGCAGTTGCTAGCGTGGACGAAGATAGTATTACCATGTCGGTTGAAGCGGGGTTAGATTGTTTAGCAGGTATCGACTTGAAAAGCGTTGATGGACTTTTTTTCGCATCAACTACTCAAGTTTATACGGAAAAGGATTCAGCTTCTTTGATTGCTACAGTATTAGATTTAAGGGAAGGTATCATAACAGCAGATTTCACTGATTCATTAAAATCTGGTACTACTGCCCTAGCTAGAGCTATTGATACAATCAAAGCGAACAAAGACATAAAAAGCATCCTTATTGTCGCTGCTGACACTAGAGCGCCTGAGCCTTCCACCATGTGGGAATACGGTTATGCTGATGGCGCGGCTGCTTTATTAATAGCAGAAGGGGACGATTTACCGCTTATTATTGACGATTATTATTCGATCTCGGCAAATGTAACAGGACCTTGGAAACGAACAAACAAAGATAAATTTGTAAGAACTTTCGAAGTCAAAATGGACGCTCAATTCTACATAAAAAACATTACCAAAGTAATGTCTGAAATTATGAAAAGGAACAATTTAAAACCAGAAGAAGTCGACGTTGCCGCTTATTATTATAACAACCCTAGAGTTCACGGGAGAATCTCAAAGATGATGAAGTTTCCACAAGGGGCAGCTCAAAACGGTCTATTTCTCCAGTTAGGCGATTTTGGAACCCCGATGGCATTTATGTTGCTAATGGCTGCTTTAAAACGACCTAAGGAAGATGCAAAAGTAATTTTGGCGGGGTATGGGGATGGAGCAGATGCAATTTTAATGCATGTCACAGACAGAAAAGCTGTAAGAGAACTCTCAAAGAATCACTTGGGCGTAGCAGGACATCAAAAATCGATGATTTCTCTGAAGAATTACAACATATTTGTTGAAAATAAAGAATTACTCGAAAAAGACCGTTACGTCCGAAAAAGCTCTGCTGTAACCATGTGGCGAGATACATACGCTGTTTATAGGTGGTATGGCCTTAAATGCACTAGCTGTGGAACCGTTCAATATCCCACAACAGCGCGTTCATGCGCTACATGTAGAGCAGACGACCAGCTTGAACTAATTAAACTTGCGCATAAAGGAACCATTTTTACGTATACTTTGGATCATCTAGTTGGAGGGGCTTACTTAGCTACACCCGTCCCTCGATGTGTAGTTGATTTAGAGGGTGGCGGACGCGTGTTATTAAACATGACGGAAATCCAAAATCCCGAAGAGAATGTAAAAATTGGTATGGAAGTTGAACTTACATTTAGAAAAGAACACGAAGGAGCAGATTTCCATAATTATTATTGGAAATGTCGGCCCTTAAGACATTAGAGGTGAAAAAAAATGAGTAAAATAAAAGGAATTAGGGATAAAGTAGCCATTATTGGCTGTGACGCTACAAAATTTGGCGAACGATGGGATAAAACCCAATACGATTTGCTCTTTGAAGCTTCACGCGACGCTTTTAAAGACGCGGGAATTAAAAAGGACGAGGTCCAAGCCGCCTGGGTCGGTATCTATTACTACTTTACCGGAATGTCGGGTGCGACAGTGGAGGATATCCTAAGATTAGATGGTATTCCTATCACGCGTACAGAGAACTATTGCGCTTCGGGGATGGACGCTTTCAGGAACGCTTGCTTTGGCGTCGCATCTGGAGCTTACGATGTAGTCCTCGCCTGTGGAGTGGAAAAACTCATGGACGAAGGCGGAAGCGGTTTACCCGGCTTTAAAATATTTGGCCACCCAGTTTTACCGTTACCATCAGCTCCTGCTATGTTTTCGATGGCAGCAACTAGATGTTTTCACGAATTTGGTTGGACAAAAGAAGATTTAGCGCGCGTGGCGGTTAAAAACCACGATAACGGTTTTTACCATCCAAAAGCCCACTTTCATAGAAAGATTACGGTTGACCAAGTAATGAAGGCACCGATGATCGCTGACCCTCTCGGTCGCTTTGATTGCTGCGCGATGTCGGACGGTGCTGCCGCATTAATATTGACTACACCAGAGCTTGCAGAAAGTTATGCTCACGCGGACGATTATATATTAGTTAAAGCCAACGCTATATCGTGTAGAACTAATTTTCCATGGTATATTCCATCTAACGGCCCTGGAGCGGATTTTACAGCGTTTCCTGCGACCGTTAAAGCAGCCGAATACGCGTATAGAGAGGCGGGTATTACAAATCCAAGAAAGGAAATCGATGCCGCAGAAGTCCATGACTGTTTCACGATAACAGAGCTTATAAACTGCCAAGACTTACAATTTTGCGATCGTGGCATGGCTCCTGAGGAACTAAAGAATGGAACATTTAATTGGGATGGGGAGACTGCGGTTAATCCTTCTGGTGGACTGAAATCTTTTGGTCATCCGATTGGATCAACTGGTTGTAGAATGCTTCAAGAGATTACCAAACAACTTCAAGGACGAGCTGAGGGGCGACAAGTTCCCGATGCTCAGGTAGGCTTATGCCATAATCTCGGGGGAGCGTGTAGTGTCGGTTCCGTCACAGTTTTAGGGCAAAGAGATTAACTTTTTTTATTTTTTCAATTTTTTTTTTATAATTGTTTAATTTCAATCTATTTATTGAGAACATTTTAGTATAAATCTTGCTTTTAATATTCAAAAATTGCTTGCTAAAAGGGATTAGTTTTGTTTTGTTCAAATTGTAATACGAAATTAAATAATGACAAACCTTATTGTCAGAAATGTGGAAAGTTGAATTCATTATTTAAGAAAGTTAATATTTCTTTACCTTCTGAGCTTACGGAAAATACATTTCAATTAATTATTGACGAATTGAATCAAGATTATAATCTCAATTTGGAAGGTTTTCAACCCAAAAGAAAAATATTATACTTGAA
>JAUWNA010000115.1 GCA_030612905.1 Promethearchaeota archaeon | reverse complement strand
ATCAAGTCCAAGATAAGATGATAATTAATGACTAGTAATTAATGAACTTTATAAATTTCCAAAAAAATAATAGGAATGAAACATTTTTTTTCTAAGAAATATCTGATTATAAAATGATTGAGCGATATAAAAAGTCAACCGAATTAGATCCTAACGACGCTGATGCGTGGATTAATTTAGCAGATGCATATTACGACGAACGCAAGTATGATTATGCAATAGAGTCATACCAAAAAGCGATCGAAATTAACCCTTATTTTTCCGAAGTTTGGAATAATTTAGGTCTAGCGTTCAGTATGATGCGCCAATATAAAGAAGCAATAAAGTGCTACCAAAAAGCTATTGATATAGAACCAGATGATGCAATTGCTTACTATAACTTAGGATTTGCGCACGAAGACTTAGAAGAATACGACGAAGCGTTAAAATTTTATAAAACAGCTTTAGAATATGATCCAGGATACACTGATGTTTGGAATAATATCGCTTTAATTTATAAAGAAAACGAGCAATACGATAAAGCGATAGAGTGCTATGAAAAGGCTCTAAGAATTAACCCCGACGAACCATTATTGTACAATAATCTTGCTATTATTTATTATAACCTTCAAAATTATGAGGAAGCGGTTAGATACTATAAAAAAGCGATTGATCTCGATCCATTTAACGCCGATTTATGGTTTGATTTAGGTGATGTTGTTTATGAACAAAATAATTACGATTTAGCAATCAAATGTTACAAGAAGGCAACAGAACTCAACCCTTATTTCGTAGAAGCTTGGAATAACTTAGGATTATCATATTCTTTTAAAGAAAACTTCAAGGAATCGGTAGAATGTTATGAACAAGCTTTAAACCTACAGTCAGAAGATGCGATATTATATGAAAATTTAGCAATTAGTTATAGCGCTTTAAAAGATTTTGATAATGCCATAATATATTTTCAAAACACTCTCAGAGTCGACCCAGACAATGTTAATGCTCATAAGAAATTAGGTCAAATTTATTGCGATGTAAAGAATGATTACAAAAAGGCTTTAATTCATTTTAAAAAAGGTCTCTCTCTTGATCCCTCTGATTTAGATTTTTGGGAATCTATGGTTCTTTGTTATCAGAATTTAGGGCAACCCGAGAAAGCTAAAGAATGGAAAGAAAGGGTTTTTAAAAGGCAATTAGAAAATAAATAATTACTTATTCTTTTTGAATTAAACTTTTTATTTGATTAAAATTTAAGATTAACTAATGGATCTTTTTAATACAGATTTACATATACACTCTCCACATTCAATAGCAGTATCTAAAAACTTAAATTTAGATACAATGGTTGAGACTTGCAAAAATAAAGGACTCGATATACTTGGAACTGGAGATGTGTTGCAACCTGATTGGTTGAAGTATTTAGAAAAGAATTTGAAGAAGAATAATGACGGATCATTCTCATATAAAGATATATTCTTTATTTTACAAACTGAAATTGAAGATATTGAAAGTGTTCACGAAGTAGTATTTTTCCCTGACTTTTCAACAGTAAGGGAAGTTCAAAAAAAAATTAAACCTTATTCGAAAAATCTCTTAGATGAGTGGGGTGGACGTCCGAGAGTGAACTTACCCCCTGCTGAATTAGTGGAAATTATCACTGATTTGGGGGCACTTATCGGACCTGCACACGCTTTTACCCCCTTCAAAGCAATTTTTCGGCAAAACAAATTTAAGACTCTTAGAGATTGTTATCAAGACGCCGAAAAAAAAGTTAAATTTATAGAATTAGGGTTGTCTGCTAACACAGATTTAGCTGATAGATTAGATTGCCTTAAAAATGTAACCTTTCTTAGCAATAGTGACGCTCATTCTGAAGGGCCTCGCGCCTTGGGAAGAGAATTTAATAAAATTAAAATGGATAATCCCTCTTTTGAAGAATTAGTTTTAGCAATTGAAAGAAAAAATCAACGCAAAATTGAATTAAATGTAGGGCTTCATCCCAAATTAGGGAAATACTTTAATATGTTTTGCCATAAGTGTAGAAGAAGAATTATATTCAAAAAAACAAAAAAGCAAGGTAGTTCTTTATTTAATCAATATTCAATAACGGAAAATTTTGTAAAAATTCTCGCAAACGACCCTATAAAAGCGAAAAAGGAGTATATCAATAATATAGCTAAAGGAAAAGTTACATGCCCCGCTTGTAAGGAAAAGTTCAATAAAAACATTAAAATTAAATTAGGTGTAAGTGAAAGAATTGAAGTTATTTCCACATCACCAGAACCAATACATCCTAACCATAGACCGCCATACATTAATGCTGTGCCATTATTTGACATAATACGATCTATTAAGAATATTAAAAGTACGAATAGCAAGACAGTTCTAAATACTTACAACAAAATAATAAATGAACTTGGAACCGAATTTGAGGTCTTAATAGAAATTCCTATGGAAAAAATCGTAAAATTTGATGAAGGGATTGCGTCTGTTATTGAAGCAATAAGAGCGGATAAAATTGAATACACACCGGGTGGTGGCGGGACTTACGGGCAAATTCAATTTAATATCTAATTTTTTATAAAACCAAAAATTAAGTTTCTGCTAATTTTTAGAACGAGTTATAAAAGATACTTTTCTATATTAGCTAAATTTCAAACTCTAAATTAAGATTTAACAGTTCTCCACATTTAGTACATGTCATGAAATCGAATATCTTAAAAGCCACCACCATAAGCTCCAAATCTTTTCTAGGAAATTGATTTCTGAACTTTTTAATATAATCTCCAGATGGACAACTAATTATAGCTCTCACCTTGATTAGATTCTCGTTATCAGAATCAGTGAAAGTCTTTTCAGTTGTTTTATTATTTAATTCAATTTCCATATTATTTAACCCCGAACATATATTTAATGAAAATTCAACTTAATAAATTTATTTACTTTTAAATGAATTCTTTTATTCACACGAACAAGTAGAAATTCGATTGAATTATTGGATGCATTATGAAAATTTTTAATTTTAATCATTTTTTAAACAATTCTTCTTCTTTCTTATTTTACAATTAAAATTCTGTTATGGAAATTGGTGTAATATATAAATCTGTAAATTTGTCGTAAATTATGAAAATTGTGAGAAAAAAAAGGGAGGAATAAAAATATAAACATCAAGCATTTCTTTAATTTTATCATCTTCTCTTTGTACTATTCAAATGTTACAACAGTAATATTTGAAGAGTAATGATATGGTTGTGATATTAAAATATAATAGATTCGAACCGATTTTTAATATTACATGAATATTACTTTCTTATATTATTTGGATATAATACTCAATATTATAAATTGCTCCTAATTGTGGTTGATAATTATGAATAATGATGAATTAGATTTAAGCGATCTCGCGAGATCAAGAACATCAGTAAGGTCTAGATTTAACGAAATTGCCCGTCAAAATGTAAATTCTAACAGCTACGCCAATTTAGATGACGATAAATATCTTTCAGATTTACTTAAAGTTTTAAAGATAAAATCTATAGTAGTTGGAATTGGTGGTGCAGGAAACAATACAGTGTCAAGAATGCAAGATATGGGTTCTGAATTTATTGAAACTTTAAATATTAACACAGACGCTCACGATTTATATTATTCAAATTCTAATAAGAAACTTCTAATAGGAAAGGAAACTTGTAACGGATTGGGTTCCGGTAACGACCCTAGTGTTGGAACTACTGCTGCAGAAGAAGATGCCAATCGACTTTCGCAAGTTTTAAACGCAGATGTGGTTTTTTTAACGTTTGGATTGGGAGGTGGTACAGGTACAGGTGCCGCACCTATAGTTGCGAGGGAAGCAAAAAAGAACAACGCTACGGTAGTATCGTTTTGCTCGGTGCCTTTTACATCTGAAGGAACTGAACGAAGCCTAAGAGCAAAAAAGGGTTTAGAAGAACTTCTAAAATATTCTGATACATTAATCCCTGTCCCAAATGATAATCTTCTACGCTTCAATCAAAAACTCCCCGTTTTAACCGGCTTTAAGATAATGGATGAGGTTTTAATTAGAAGCATTAACGAAATTATTAATTTAATAAACAATTGTGGTTTGATCAACATTGATTACGCTGATGTGAGAAGAGTAATTCAAAAAAAAGGGCAATACCCTTCTGGTTTAATAGGTATCACAGAATCCTTAGGAGACGAAGCCGATTTAATAAAAAAAGCGAGATTAGCGCTTCACAACCCCCTTTTAGAACCAGATATTAAAAAAGTCGATAATTGTATAGTTTCAGTTTCGGGAGATCACCAGCTATCTTTATCCCAAATAGATAAAATTATCTCGACAGTCTCAAGCGAAATTCCTGAAGATGCTTCTCTCAAATTTGGGACTTCCATAAATCCTATGTTAGGCTCGAAAATTAGGATTATGGCTTTAGGTCGAGGACCAATCTCTCCTTACGTTCAAGCGGCAATTGATGGCACAGAATTTCCACACTCTAATTTCAGCCATCTATGAAAAAAATAATCTCTCTAACTGGACTTTTGTATAAAATAAAGGAAGGGCTATTATTTCTATTAATTAAGTAAAAAAACAAATTTATAGAATTTAGAAGTTTAATTTTCTTTACTAAGACGTTTTTCCTCTTTTCTTTTCAGGTTTTCTAAAACCTTGTATGACTGTTTAATATATTTCTTTATTTTTTTATCCGTGGTATTTTTATTTTCATTTAACCACTTTTCTTTTTTCTCAATTAGCATTGGACGAAATCTGGCTAAAAATTCCTTTCTACGAATTTGAAAATTTTCCGAAGATTCTGCTTCTTTAATTCTAAACAAGTCATAGACAAAACCCTTCATATTCATGACCAATCTTATTTTTCCTAACTTTACAATGGAATCTACTTGACCCCATTCTGTAAAATCAGAATTTATTGGATTTCCTTTAGTATAGATATCAGGATACATGTGTGCTACCCCAGAATTTGTTATTAATATGTGTGAAATCCAATTATAGGTCTTATTTGCATGTATCACGTTTCCTTTGCATAGCGTACTATATATTATCTCATCTCCCGCTTGAATAGTTGATTTTAGGTTTGAATATTCAATTGGAATTAAAAAATCGTTAATGTATAACACCATCTTTATTGTTAGTTTTAATGATAAATACCTATTAATTCTCTGTAATAAATTTTGGTAAATTACAAATTTTATATCAACATTTATGTGTCTATTAGCTTTTTCTATATTAAAAAAAGGAATTTGAATTATAATGAATAACAAGATGCCCAAAGATGAGCTAAAAAAGGAAATACGGGATTTTTTAGAAAAAAGAAAGATAATTGTACTCTGCACTTGTTCGAACAACGTACCTCGGGCCACTCCAATGGATTTCTACATGGATAAGAAATCTGACGATTTTAATATTTATGTGGGACCTGCTCCGGGAAGGAAGGTAAAAAATATCGAGGCAAACCCAATTGTGAGCATTGGAATCTATACGCCCATGGATACCGGCAAAATTCAAGGGATGCAAATTACCGCTTCCGGTAAAGAGAGATTGACTTTTTTGAGAGAAGGGGACGACGATTTTGAAAAAGCTCAAAAAATAGTTCGAGGAAAAAGAAATCTACTCTTAAAAATAATTCCAGAAAAAATTGAGCTCCTTGATTATGACTTCATAAAAAAGGGGTATTCACGTCTTCAGTATTTAGACCTTTAGGTTGAAGTCATATCGATAATTATATCATAAAATAAGAAATATAACAATTAATCAAAAACATTTAAAAAATTTAACATCATATTTTTTATTAAGAAAATCTTATAGGTTTAATTAGATGGAAAAAAAAAAAAAAGATAAAAAAATATTAGGGATTATATTATTCATAATTGGGTTAAGTATTTCACTTTCATTTGGATATATAATCATCATGATAATGGTTTTATTAAAACCTGTATATGTACTTTATAATCTTCCTTTTTTATTATTACCTTTTCTAATTGGAATTATTTTATTAATATATGGTATATATTCGATAAAAGAGAGAAAAAATAAGGCTATTTTACCAATTTTGAGGGGTATATTTATCTTATTAATCTTTTTATATATCTTATTATCCTTTATATTATTAAGATTTTCATTATGTAATTTGTAACCTTTCATCGCAGCATACGCAGAAATCTTTTTAGCAATTCCGTTCATACCTTCATATAATTTATCTTCAGGAAGTTTATAAATATTATAGACTTTATAGATATAATCTAATGTTTCTAATTTATCAAAACATTGGAAAAGTTTTGTATGCTTAATTATAATTTAACAACATAAAAGTTTTAACAATTTTGTATAAATTAAAGCAATATTTCTAAAATCGTTTTATTTTAGCTTCATAAATGCTAAAATCACACTCTTCAAATTTGATGTTGTTTATTTAGAGCAAAAGATTTTAGGAAAACATTAATTGTATTATTTAATAATATCAGATGTTCATCAACAACTAACCTTTGATTAAAATTGTTATCCGATAAAGAGAAGAAACAGCTAAAAAGTGCTCGTACTGATAAAGAACTAAAGAAGATATTTAAAACGATCGCATCTAAGAAACCCGATGAATTTTTTCCAACCCAAGAACTTAGGAA
>JAUWNA010000483.1 GCA_030612905.1 Promethearchaeota archaeon | reverse complement strand
TTTCCTAGGGAAGTTGAAGATTTACTATATCAATTAGAATATGTTAACGAAGTTGGCGTTATAGGCGTTCCAGATCCAGAAGTCGGAGAAAATATTAAAGCATATATATCCTTAAAACCAGAATTTCAAGGCAAAGTTACTGAGGAAGATATTTCGAAATGGGCTAAAGAAAATATTTCTGCTTTCAAATACCCTCGAACGATTGAAATCATACCAGACTTGCCAAAATCCGTAGTGGGTAAAATTTTAAGAAGAGAACTTAGAACTTAATAAATTTAGCTAAATTAAAACTATTTTTTTTATTTTTAAACAAAACGATATTAAAACTTCAAATTAACCATTTCGTCTTAAATTAAAATTAAGTTGATTTTCTAAAAATTTTAAATATATATTCAAAATATTATATCATATCTAATAAAAAATTAAAAAATGATTAAAAATGATTAAAAATGAGTGATGATATTAATCGACCATGGTATAATTATTGGCCAGAAGGCGTTCCAAAACACATAGATTATCAAGAAATTGCTTTAGGAGATGTTTTAAGAAATACAGCAGAGGAATTTCCTAATTCTCAAGCTATTTTTTTTCAAGGATATAGAATAACTTATCAAGAGCTAGATACTTGCGTAGATCAATTTGCTACAGGTCTTTCCAAGATTGGAGTGAAAAAAGGTGATGTAGTCGCAATTGATTTACCAAACCTACCTCAATTTATCATAGCTTTTTATGCAACGGCTCGTCTTGGCGCAATTGTCAACCCCATAATTCCATTACATAAATACATAGAAATTGTTTATCAAATAAATGATTCAAATAGCACAGTTTTGATTATATTAGATGCCCTTTATCAAGGATATTTGCATAACAAAGATTTGAGTAAAATGCCATCTCTAAAAAACATTATCCTAACAGGTATCGCAGAATATCTTCCAAAAATTAAAGCAATTTTGGGTACTGCGCTAGGGAAAGTCCCTCAAATGAAAAAAAAATTATGGCCGACTCAAGTAGGTGATATTAAATTTCATAAGATGCAAGATATTCAACAAAATGGCGTCCCTATTAATATTCCGAATGTATCAATAAACCCTAAGGAAGATATAGCGACTCTAATTTATACTGGTGGAACTACAGGAGTGCCAAAAGGAGTCCAGTTATCGCATTATAATATGTCCGTAAACGCAGAACAAGCAACTGCTTGGATGTTTAATCAAGTTCCAGAAACAAGAGACTCTCGTGGAAAGGGCGGGGTTGGTTGTTTAATTCCCTTTGGGCATGTTTTTGGTATATCAACGGGAATGAGTCTGGGAGTTTCGTCAGGTTACAAACTTATTCTCTTTGCAGCCCCTCCAGAAAAGAAATCTGATGTACTGGAGCTATTAATGAAGGAGCGAGCTATTTATATACCCGCAGTGCCTACACTTTATAATCAAATCAACCAAGATCCAGATTCTGAAAAATTTAGGAATAAATTACCTGAATTGGCAGCTTGTTTAAGTGGTGGTTCTGCTTTACCGCCAGAAGTTAAAAGAAAATTTGAGGGCATAACAGGTGCATTGATAATTGAAGGATATGGAGCAAGCGAAACAGCGCCAATAGTAACTGCTTCACCATTTCATAGGTATAAACCAAATTCTGCGGGCTTACCCGTATCAGATACATCATTAAAAATCGTAGATGTTGATGAAGGAACGAGAATTTTACCTATTTGCCCTAATGAAACTTGCGAAAATTGTGGAGAAGCAGAAGCAGAGAAATATATCGGAGAATTATGTGTAAATGGACCTCAAGTTATGTTAGGTTATTTAAACAAACCAGAAGATACTAAATACGCGTTAAGGAAAGATTCTCAAGGTAAAATTTGGTATTATACTGCCGATATAGCATGCATAGATAAAGAAGGATATTTACATTTAAAAGATAGAAAAAGAGATATGATTAAATATAAAGGTCACGGTGTTTTCCCAGCGGAAGTAGAAAAATTAATATATCAGCACGATGCAGTAAACGAAGTTGGTGTAATAGGCGTTCCTCACCCTGATGGTGTCGGAGAAACGATAAAGGCAATTATATCAATAAAAGACGAATTTAAAGATAAGATAACAGAAGAAGACATGTTAGAATGGTGTAAAGATAATATTAGTCCATATAAATATCCTCGGCAAATAGAATTTATCGAAGAACTACCGAAAACACTTATTGGTAAAATCTTAAGAAGAGAACTTCGAGAATAATTAAAAAAACATATTTTATTTATTACTTTTTTTTGTTATTATCAGTACTTGACTAAATAATAATACACCCCTTATCTATTAATTCTTTTGTTCGACAAAATTTTGAGATGGGTGGACCCTTATTTACGAAATATTCAAATGCTCTCAACAAGACTATCTTAAAGTCTTCTTTAAAATAGG
>JAUWNA010000443.1 GCA_030612905.1 Promethearchaeota archaeon | reverse complement strand
TTTTACGCCAAGCTTTTTCTGTACATTTCTAAAGATTAAAGGCGAAAATAAGTATGCCATGGCTGTTCCAGACAGAATGATTCCAATTATTTCTGGATTTAATCCTATCTCAATTAAATAAAGTGGGATAGCTAATCCAATCGCTACGCCCGTTGCTACACGCGTAAATGCTAAAAGAAATATTGGAAACACTCTGTAATTATCTGCTTTCATTATATTAATAAGAAGAATTTGCTAACGGTAGTAATAAAAGCGAAATCTTGAACTTAAAGTTTATTAAAATAGCTAAAAGAAGAAGATTATAACTTTTATATAAGTTTCAGAGAAGGAATTAATAGCTTCCGGTTTATAAAACCAAATAGATAAAAATAATGCTAATTCAAATCAAAAATTTAACACAATCGTGAAAGAAAAAGAAAAAGAAAATTTTTTTAATGCTTAATCGCAACCAGATGTACCCATCTTATTAGTAGGGATTACAGGTACAGAAAATACCTACCCAAAACACGCTAAGATGTTGAACTTCTATAGGGGTTCTATTTTAACAGTTCTTGCATTTCTGTTAACTTAATCAAAAATTTTGGATTTTTCATTTTGATTTTGCGGGCTACAACTTTCTTTATGATATCGCCTTGCGACAGTTTTCCCTCACCAATCTCTTCAAAGAGCGCTATTGTTGTTTTCATCATGGCATCCCAACCAAGAGTCTCCTCTGTTAAGTCCTTCTTATCTTTGTTTTCAATTCCCTCAACTAAAACTGTTCCTTTGTCAACAGTTATTAAAGCGGCATACTCACCGTCTTTTGGGTTTAATAGTATTTTAAAGGATTCCTTAGCAAATTTCTCTTTAAATTTATCAATTGAATTTAATGGGTTATAAAGATCAAAAACTCCTTCCGCATATGTTCCTTCTTTAACCTTACCAGGTTTATTTTCTGACATATTATTAATCAATCCTTCTTCAGTATTATTAATTTATATTATTTATTTCAACTCTATGAAATATAAATGTTTTATTGTCTTAAAAAAAGAAAGTAACTATATCTTAAAAAGAAGCAAGAATATTAGTCTTTTTTTCAATTGAGTTTGGACTTTCTCTTTAAAAACAGTTTTTTATATATCTTATTCGTTAGTGGAATAGTTTGAAGAAAATCAGCGTGACGATACTTATCCCCTTGAAGTTTAATCTGCTCTTGCATACTAACTACCTCTATATTATATATTTCCTAGTTTAACATATAAAGTTCGCATATTAAAGAATTAATATAAAAAAGAAATGTTAGAAATTGCAGAAAATAAATTCTCGTTAATTTTTTTCGTTAAATTATCATCAAATTTCATATAGTATATTATTAAATAAGGCATCTAAATAATGCCCAATTAATACAAATACCATAATTAAATGATTCAAAAAATTTTTAAACAAATATATGTTTAAGTAAACTTAATTAAACTTAATTCATCTAAAGTTATTAAAATTTTTGCCCTTTTTTAATAAATAATGCTTGCTGACAATCAATTAATTAAACGGCTTCAAAATGGAACGATTCGAGGAATTATCTTTGATTTTGATGGGACTATCCTCGATATCAGAAAAACGCTAAAGGACGCAATAGAAGAAATATACGAGGAAAAACACATTTCAGCGGACATTGAAAGCACTATTCAAGAAATAGGGGCTTTAATGGAGACAATTCAAGGGCTTCCGCTTCCAAAAATAGTATTGGAATCTTTTGAATTGTTTAAATACATAAAATCGCTCCAACCGATAACATATTTAAAAAAACTACGAATAGCAACGAAAATTTTCACGCGTTATCTAGAATACGCGAAAGACGCGTCGTTTTATCCAGAAGCAACTGAATTTATTAATAAATATAAAAAATCCTACGATTTATTTATTGTCTCTCACAACCAGACTAAGAATATAATTCCTCACTTAGAAGAAAAGAAGGTAAAAAACTTTTTTAAAGGAATTTTTGGAGCAGATCTTCTTCCCGCTCTAAAACCCGACCCAAACGCGTTAAACCCTGTTTTTGAAAGTTATAAATCTTGCAAATTGAAGGAATTTGTAATGATTGGAGATATGCCTTCAGATATTGAAGCTGGAAGAGAAGCGGGAGTTTGGACGATTGGTGTTGCGAGCGGAGTAAGTAAAAGAGAGATGTTGGCGAAATTTAACCCAAGCTTATTAATTGATTCGTTAGATGAATTAATTAAAATAATTGAAAATAAAAATATATCAAAATCAAATACTCAAAATAAGATTGAGATAAAATCCTAGGAGGATGATATTAATGGTACTTAAAGAAGAATATAAAACTTCAGCAGATACAAGTATTATACAAACTACTGAAGAAAAAGAAAAAGAAGACCTAAAGTTCGGTAAACGGCACCAAAACTCGATGTATCAAATTTTAAAATATAATCCAATCGATCCATTAAACGAGCTCTATCGCCAAGCTATTGACCGATTGAACATTGGAGAAATAGAGGGAAAACTTCAATGGTGGGCGGCATATGTTTATGTAAAGTTTATTGCCCGATTGTTCTGGAATTATAAAATAGAATATCCTTTAGGGAATTTGTTTCCGGAATACGGGGCAGGCATTCTTGTAGGAAGCCACGAGTCTCATTTGGACCCATTCTTCTACTGTGGTGCTTGCCAAAGAAAAATCCGATT
>JAUWNA010000406.1 GCA_030612905.1 Promethearchaeota archaeon | reverse complement strand
TAAAATAATGTGCTGGCGTGTCACCAAGAGCCATACCTATGTCTAAATAGCAGTTTGTACCGTACAAAGTAAATATATAAGGCGTTATTGATTTAAGGAGGTCCCCTCTCTTTGCATCTTCTGCTTCTTTTAACAGTTCTTTGCCTATTTTATTATCTGCGATCTGAACTCTTTTAGTTCCGTGAATTGCAAGAGCCTTTAAGTTTTTTGAGCCCATTATAGCACCTAATCCACATCTCCCTATAGCTCTACCTTCGTCGTTAATTATTCCCGCGTATTTCACTAAATTTTCACCAGCAATACCAATAGTGGCAACCCGAATCTTTTCGTTGTTTAGCTCTTTTTTCAAAATTAATTGGGTTTCGTACGTGTCTTTACCCCAAACGGCATCTCCACCTTTAAACTCAATAGTTTCGTCGTGGATATATAAATAGGTAGGACTTTTTGCTTTCCCAACAATAACTATAGCATCGAAACCACTGTTATGTAAAGAAATACAAAAAAAACCCCCAGAAGAGCCTTCACCCCATATCCCTGTATGGGGTGATATTGCTGTTACGGTGTACCTTCCTGAAGAGGGCCTTAAAGTTCCTGTTACGGGCCCCGTTGCAAATATTAGTGGATTGATTTCTGAAAAAGCATCTTTTTTTAAGGTGTCGTAATCGTCTTTTGATAGAAGGTCGTAAGTTATTTTAGCGCTTAACCCTGTTCCACCGAGGTATTCCTTTGCAATTTGGGCGTCCAAATCTTTAACATCGACTGTTTGGTCGGTTAAATTCACATAAGCAATTTTTCCATTATAACCAAATAAATTTTCACTCATTTTTTTCCCTCCATATTAAAAATCAATATCTTTTCCATCCCACGCGTACTCAAAAATGGTTCTATATAACTTCTTATTAATTGAACGAAAAGAAGTTAGAGATACTGCGTCGTCGTTTGCATAATCGGCTAATAAATCTAGTTTCGAGAAATAATCTTCTTTGTTAATAACAGGGTTTTTTAAATCTTTTACGCATATAGGGCCATCGATTGAGACTATAAAACTTTTGACGGCTTGAAGAAATTCTTTGTATAATTCGTCTCTACTCTTGTTTTCGACTTTAACATTGAAAATTGGGCATAGTGCTATCCATCTATCAGTAACTTTTGCTTGAAAGTCAATAGAATAAGGCAAGAACAACCCAACGCTAAGCCCGTGATGTACGCCAAAAATCTTCCCAAAACTATGCCCTAATGAATGGTCTATTCCAGCTATTGTGTTTCCAAATCCTATTCCTGCCATTAAAGCAGCCATCTGCATGTGATCTCTAGCTTCTATATCTTTTGCACCGTATTTATATGCACGAGGAAGGTATTTTAATACTTCTTTTATCGCGGTCGAATTCATGGCATCGTTATATGGACTACCCCAATTTGACACGAAGCATCCCATAGCGTGAGCGAATGCGTCCAATCCTGTAGCCATTGTAAGAAACGGAGGCATATCTTTAACAAAATCCGTAAATAGAATCGTGATGTCTGCACCTAACTCGTCAGATAACACTTCAATTTTTTTAGGAGGATTTCTTTCATTATCAGTAATTACTGCAACTGGGGTTACTTCGGAACCCGTTCCAGATGTCGTTGGTATCGCAATAAAAAATTTCATCTTCTTTCGCAATCCTAACGAACCGAAATATGGCAAAATCATTAAAAGATTTGTTTCTGGTTTTTCATATTTAACCATCACCATTTTTGCCGTATCCATAACACTACCACCCCCTAACGCAAATAGTACTTGTGGTTTATATTCCTCGCATACTTTAACACCCTCATAGATAGTCGTGATTGGCACTTCTGGCTCTGCACCAGACCATACCTTGTATTCCATTTCAATTAAATCAAGATAATCTGTTAATTTTTTGGCAAATTTTTGAGTAAAAGAATCTGTTATAATTAACGCGCGCCTATCTTGTTTATCAATCATAGCTTCTAAATATCGCGCAACTCGTAGTAGCGCCGCTTTTCCTACAAATATTTTAGACGATAAATAATTGGCCATTACACCTCTTAACGCTCTGCCACCCATTAATGCCATCATATCTTTAATTACAGGTGTTTCGTACCAAGCTGTTTTTTCTTGTACCATTTTAATCTTATCTCCTTTTGGAATCCATATTTGTTTTTATTTGTAAATTAAATTTTTAAAGATTACTTGTAAAAAGTTGATTAATAATAATTGGAGATAAACTTGAATATATAATTATTGTTAATTAATTTCTTAAATAGAGAATTCTAAAGGTAACTTGATTAAAAAAAATTAGTGGATTTAAAATGGTTGATGAAATTAAAGTTGTGTCTATTATTGGAATAGGTTTCATGGGAAAACAAATTGTTGTAAAATCTGCGGATAAGGATTATTCGATTCGAATGTACGACGCAAATCCCGAAGGATTTGATAAATACACGAGAAAAATAACGAGAAGAAAAAGGATAAAAAAGGTTTCTGGAGATGTTTCATTCCACGATACTATTGCAGAAGCTGTAAAAGATGCTGATCTAATTATAGAAGCAATATCAGAAAAATTGGAGTTGAAGAAAGAAGTATTTTCGGAGATCGATAAATTCGCACCGCCACATGCTATAATAGCGACTAATAGTTCCTCAATTCCAATATCGAAGCTGGAAGATTCTGTCAAAAGAAAAGATAAAGTGTTAAATATCCACTTTTATAATCTTACAACAAATCCAATGCCAGATATAATGAGCGGGAGCGAAACAAGCGACGAGACTTTTCAAAAAGGAAAGAATTGGATTGAAAGCATTGATATTACGCCGTTAGTTGTTAAAAAAGAATGTTTTGGTTTTGTGTTTAATCGAATATGGCGCGCAATTAAAAAAGAAAGCTTGAAAATATGGGCCGGTGGACACGCTGATATCGAAGTGATTGATCAAGCGTGGAAGA
>JAUWNA010000367.1 GCA_030612905.1 Promethearchaeota archaeon | reverse complement strand
TGAATTAATTGATGAATTTGAACCTTCAATATTATGGAGTGATATAGGAGCGCCTCCACTTCTTGATCTCTTCGAACTTTTTGCTAATTATTATAATAAAATTCCAGAAGGTGTAATTAATGATCGTTGGGATAAAATGTATCATGAGGACGGTAAGCTAATCAGGGTAAGAAGGACACCTTTTTATGATTTTACTACTCCTGAATACGAGACCTATAACATCATAAAAAAAAAGAAATGGGAATCAAGTCGCGGTATTGGAAATTCTTATGGATATAATAAAATGGAAATAGAAGGAGATTACTTGACATCCATTGAAATTATTAGGATGCTTGTAGATATAGTAAGTAAAAACGGGAACCTCCTTTTAAATGTGGGACCTATGCCAGATGGAAGAATACCCGAAGTTCAAAAGAAAGTATTATTGGAGATAGGTAAGTGGTTAGAGATTAACGGGGAGGGGATTTATGGCACTCGTCCTTGGGAAAGAGCTGAAGGCAACACTTTGGATAATCTTGACATAAGGTTTACTCATAAAAATGAAATCTTGTACATCCATCTCTTAAATAACCCAATAGGAAAAACATTAAAGATATTAGCATTAACCATTCCTCTGAACTCAAAAATTAAGTTGCTTGATTATGATAATCAACTAAAATGGGAGCAGGATCAAGAAGATTTGGTTATCAATATTCCTGAAAATTTAACAGAATCTCCCGTTTATGTATTTAAGGTAATTTCAAATGAATTATAAAAAGTTATTAAATTCTTTAAAATTAATCAAGAATTATGAATTAATATTATACAATAAATAAATAAAAAAGAAGAAGATTATGAGTGAGATAAAAGAACAAGGAATTGAAGATTCATATGATGTAGTAGTTATTGGGGCTGGTAACGGTGGTTTAATAGCTACTGCAGAACTAGCAATGAGAGGCACTAAAATACTGCTTTTAGAACAACATAACTTACCTGGGGGATTTGCCTCTAGTTTTGTAAGGGGTAGGTTTGAGTTTGAGACTTCACTTCACGAACTTTATGATTATGGGCCTTCATCAGATAAGGGCGGTACTAGAAGATTATTAGAAAAATATAAACTAGATTCAGAGTTCGTAGAAATTCCTGAGGCGTATAGGTTAATTTTAACGGACCCAGATGGAAGTGTTGATGTAGTAATGCCTTTTGGAATTGATTCTTATCTTGATACTATGGAAAAAGAGGTCCCCGGAAGTAGAGAATCAGTAAGTAAATTTTTTGACTTAGCACAAGACATTAATAGGGCAACTGCCTATATAGGGCAGTCAAAAGGACATCCCGATCAGAATGTTTTACTAAAGGAGCATTCAAATTTTCTTAAAACTACAGCTTATTCCGTGGAGGATATTCAAAATGCTCTTAATATGCCAGAAAAAGCAAGGAGCATTCTTAACGCGTATTGGGTTTACTTAGGTGTACCCACAAGTAGAGTGAATTTTACGATCTTTGCTTCTATGGTTTATGGTTATATTTTGAAAGGTGCTTATATTCCAAAATTTCGATCTCACGACTACACTACCGCTCTAGATACAAGGATTAGAGAATTAGGAGGCAAAATTGAATATAACACGACCGTAGAAAAGATTTTAGTTGAAAAAGGTAAAGTTGTTGGAGTTGAAACTTCTAAAGGAGATAAAATTAAAACGAATCATGTAGTTTGCAACGCTTCCCCTACGCTTACTTATAACAAATTAATACATCCTAAATCAGAAGTCCCAGAAATTGCTTATAAGGAAATAAATGCAAGACGGCATGGAGTTTCTACATTTGTTGTTTATTTGGGTTTAGACGCGACGGCCGATGAATTAGGGCTCAAAGATTATAGTTACTTTATATATAACAATAAGAATACTGATAAACTTTACGAATCTTTGAACAACCTTGAAACGCCTGGTGTTCAAGCAACAATTTGTTTAAATAATGCAATCCCAGACTGCTCACCTCCAGGCACATGTATTATTTCTATTACTACTGCTTTTCTACCAGGAGTATGGGACGATGTAAAGCCCGAAGATTACTTTACATTAAAAAATAAAATCGCGGAAGACCTTATTAACACTTTGGAAAAAACCACTGGTGCTCCAATAAAGGAACATATTGAAGAAATTGAAGTTGCTACGCCTCAAACCATTTCAAGATTTACCAGAAGTTATAATGGAGTAGTATATGGATACGAACCAGATTCTTGGGATTCTTTTGTCCCACGCTTGATGACGATGAATGACGAAAAACATATTGAGGGTCTTGAATTTTGTGGAGGTTTTGGCAAAAGATGTCACGGATATAGTAGTGCTTTAAAGGATGGAGAAACTGCTGCGTTACTAACTTTACAAGATTTACATAAAAAGGGTGAGTTAAAATGAGCGAAGAGAAAAAGAAATTTGATATAATTGTTAAAAGTAACACAAGAGATTTATTTGCGTTTACAAAATTAGTCCCAAAGCGAAAAAAGATGTTCGAAAAGGCATCTAGTGAGCCGATAACAAAGGATCCAATGAATGAACTCGCTGTACGACTTCATCCCATAAGGTTATACTTAGTTATCACTGAAATCAAAGACGAAACAAAGTCCACTAAAACATTTAAACTCACACCAGATCCCAATTCAAACACAAAAGAATTGGCTTATTTTAGAGCGGGTCAATATTTAAGCTTGAAAGTACAAGTGAATGGAGTTGCTATCACGAGACCTTATTCAATAGCTTCTTCTCCTTCGGACGCTTTAAAAGGTTTCTATGAAATTACAATTAGAAAAGAAGAACCTGGATTTTTAACGGGATATATATGGGATAATTGGAAAGTAGGAACTAAGGTTGAAAGTTCTGGACCAGAGGGATTCTTTTTTTACGAACCTCTTAGGGATTTAAAACAGATAGTCGGTCTTGCGGGGGGATCAGGAATTACGCCATTCCGTTCCATCGCCAAAGAAATTGTTGAGGATAAATTAGATGCAAAATTAACTTTGCTTTATGGAAGTAGCGAAGAAGACGATATCATTTATTACGACGAATTTAAAGAGCTTGAAAAGAAGTACCCGATTAAAATTAAAGTTGTGCACATTTTAAGTTGTAAAGAAGTTACCCTCGAAGGATCTGAATTGGGTTTTTTAACTTCTGATATTATAGAGAAGTATTGCGATGTAAACAATAGCTCGTTTTTTATCTGTGGACCACAAGTTATGTATAATTTTGTTG
>JAUWNA010000515.1 GCA_030612905.1 Promethearchaeota archaeon | reverse complement strand
CACCACCCGCTTCCGCGCTAATCCCTCGCCAATCTACTGCCCATCGGACGAGATTGCCACCGAACTTCCCCAACCTCCCGTAGTGTAGTTCCATAGGGGGGTGGAGCTGTCTTTAGAAAAAAGATATGTCTTGTTATCATGGCCTCCCGCGACAATGTACTGCCCGTCGGAGGAGGTTGCTAACGAATTTACTAGATCTCCCGTAGTGTAGCTCCATATGCTATTAGCACTTCTGATATCTTTCTCATTTACCGCTTTTGCTTCATTATGAGATTGAATTGTCTCTAAAAATATAAAAGGACTTGAAAGAAAAATCGCCAGAATTAATAGTAATGCAATTCTTACATTGATTTTTTTATTTTTATACATTAATTTTTACCCAAATATTAACAATTTTGTATAGATTTACTTAGCTTTGCAGCTAATATCATCAATAAAAAGGTAAATATTTTCGAGTATATAAACCTATTATATTTTAGGTAAGATGTGAGATGGAATACATTACTTAGAAAAAGTAGAGAAGAACATGAAGAAATGTATGTGAAAAATCTATCTGAAGCTGATAGAAAAATACTTGCTGATCCTCAAATTCTTTCTATGTTTCTAAAAAAAATACTGAAGCATTTTGCCAAGGTAGTAAAGGAGCATAACATGAAGGAAAAATCTATGCAAGGTCTTGGGGTTTTAACCTAAAAGATATATTTCCCAAACTTAAGGTATATATATGGTATGGAGACATTTTTCACCATCTGAAAAACTAAATAACATATGAAAAAAGGGGTTTTTGATATCTGAGTAATCTTCCCTTCTTCCATGTTAAAAGTTAAAATATTATTTTTATAAAAATTTTTTTATAAATTTATCTAAGACTTCTTCTATTGTTGGGCTTTTAACAGCTTCTATGTCGTAAGAGACTCTAATGATTGGTTTATTGCTATTAATTAATTTTTCAAGATCGATTGGGCTGCCATCAATTATGATTTCGCATTCGGCTTTATTGAGCGTTTCTTCCATGTCTTTAATCTGTTGGTCGTTGTATCCCATAGCTGGAACTATTTGTGTGATTTGTGGAAATTCTTCAAATACTTTTTTCATAGTCCCTACAATATACGGTTTAGGATCTATAATTACAGCTCCACTATTGGTTGCTGCAACAAACCCCGCGCCGTACGACATACTACCATGCGTTAAAGTAGGCCCATCTTCTACAACAATTACTTTTTTGCCCTTTAAATCAAGATTACCTTCGATAGTAACAACTGAATTTGTATATATTTTTGTTGCGTTAGGATTTAATTCGTTTAAATTATCCTCAACGATTTTAACATCTTCTGGTTTAGCGTTATTCATTTTATTAATAACGAACGCATCGGCAGACCTGGCATTTACTTCACCGGGATGATATTTCATCTCGTGTCCCGGTCTTAATGGGTCTACTACGATGAAAAGTAAATCTGGAACGTAAAAAGATAGCTCGTTGTTTCCGCCGTCAAATATGATTACATCCGCTTCTTTTTCTGCTTCTCTAACAATTTTTTCGTAGTCTACTCCAGAGTAAATTACAAGCCCTTGCTCAATATAAGGTTCGTACTCTTCCCGTTCCTCAATCGTGCACTCGTATTTATCTAAATCCTCATACTTCTCAAAGCGCATGACATTCTGTTTTATTAAATCTCCATAAGGCATTGGTTCTCTTACTGCTACAACTTTATAGCCTTTACTCATTAAATACCTGTAAGTTGCTCTAGAGACTTGGCTTTTACCACATCCCGTTCTAACTGCGCATATTGCTACAACTGGTTTATTAGATTTAATTTGGGTAAACTTTCCCGAAATTAATCTATAATTTGCCCCAGCAGATAACACGCGAGAACCCTTGTGCATTAATTCTTCGTGTGAAACATCAGAATACGCAAACACCACCTCATCTATTTGATGATGTTTTATTATTTCTTCAAGGTGTTCTTCGGGAAGCATTGGGATGCCTTTTGGATATAGTTTACCTGCTAATTCCGCCGGATATTTCCTTTCCGCCCCTTCAATTGTGCCTACATTCTGCTCTCCCGCAATGGTGAAAGCTATTACCTTGTATTCTTCATTATCTTTGAAGACGGTGTTAAATAAATGGAAGTCGAAGCCTAATGCCCCTATTATAACAACTTTCTTTTTCTTCATAAATACAAACCATTC
>JAUWNA010000222.1 GCA_030612905.1 Promethearchaeota archaeon | reverse complement strand
TTCATTTTAGATGTTTTTTCACATCAACCATGTTTAACTTGTCCCTTTACTGGTAAATGTAATAACACAAATCTCGACCAATTTAATCCATTACATTGTCCTTGGTTAACTCAATGGGTTAAAACATCCTTAGAGGGGGAACTCTACATAGCAAATTTTGAAGAATTGCAATCAGAAAAATAATTATTTTTTCTTTAGCCCAATTAGATATATTTCATTACTCTTCTTATTGGATGATCTTGGTTTAAGGCTTTTAACGAACATAAAGTTTTGCTTCATTTCTTTGTAAAAATCATTATAGTCATCTCCTTGAAATATCTTTATTACGAAGTTTCCCTTAATTTTTAAAAATTTTGTAAGTTCAAGAATTTTAAAACAGAGTTTTACTTGCATGGCTTGATCACTAAATTTATTTCCTGATTTTTTGATACTGGCATCAGATAAGATAAGATCTAGTTTTTCTCCTTCGAAGTATTTTTCAACTTCAATTTGAAACTCAGGCGTAGTAAAATCCATTTTAACTGTGTTAATATTTTCAATAGGCGTAATATGTTTTATATCTATACCCATAATTTTATAATGATCTCGGTGATAATATTTATCGTTATATTTCAATAAATTTTCTTCAGCAAATTTTTTCGCAACTTGAAGCCATGAACCGGGAGTACTGCCTAAATCCAAGATATAAAAAGCCCTTTTAAAAATGGTGAATCTTCTTTGTATATCAAGTAATTTAAACGCTGAGCGGGCCCTATATCCTTTACGTTTAGCTTGTTTATACACGGCGTCTTTCTTATGTTCTTCTGCTGCCTTTGGCATGGTTCACATTCCTATTTAATTTGGTATATTTTTTAGTATATTTTTTAACGCATTAATTCCCATATTTGTTTTAATTGATATAAAGTCAAAATGAGTTCTTGATGCTGAATAACCACTTTCGACAATTGCTTCAATTAATTTTTCGATTTTGGGAATTGATGGGAGCTTTAATTGTTGACATAATTTATGTATGTTATAATAAGAAACGGGCATACCAATTTCATCTAATGCGTATCCAATAATTTTTGTTATTCTATTTTTACTCTTAAAATTAAATTCTTTATATAAATGAATTATTTCTTCAAGAAAATATCTTTTATGTAATTCTTTAATCCATAGGGGGCCAGAATATGATAATAGTTCCTCCTTTAAACATGATGGGCATTTTTGAGGAACCGTTAAAATATCGTTTAAAATGGACGAACGATACCCGCAATTGTTACAATGGATAATATATCCATAACTATTTGATAAGTCCTTAAAAATCTTCACCTTACTTTTATAAGTAAGAGCGAAAATTCTTATGAAGTGATTTGAATAAAAAGTTAACAACGGAATTATTCCTAAATTGTTAACATTGGCAATTCTTGAAATATAATATAATAGTATCCTTGCCCCAATTTCTTTACAATATTCCGTGTGAAGTGGTTTAGACATGTACTTTCTAATACAAGCCTTTGGTTTTACTCCAAATAATACTGCGGTATCCGTAGCCGTTATACATAACAATCCATTTTCTTTTTTAATAGATTTAAATGCAGAATCAATATATATGTTTGGAGTGCCAAATGGATCAATTGAAATTACATTAGGGCTTTCAATCTTTTCTTCTTCAATTAAGCAAGAATTTCGCGCGATTTCTAAGCATAATAAATTGGCATCTTTTTGTGAGAGGATGATTTGAGCATTTTTTTCTAAATCGTTTAGCTTTAAATTTCTTTTAATAAGTTCTACGGCTACAGGATTTATATCGTTAATAAATATTTTTTTAAAATTATTGGAAGCTTTTAACAATCTAATAGATCCTATGCCCGAAGCAGCCATACTATCTACCATTACCAACGAATCTCGATTAATCAGTTTATTATACGTTAGTATAGCTAAAATTGAAATATCTCGATTCATCTCCATTCTTTCATTATAAAAAACACCCATTGATTTAGAAGGAATACTATCATTGTCATTCTTACATAAATAGAATTCTACAGAACCTTCTTGTTTTTTGACATATTTGTTTTTATTTAGGTTGAGATTTCCAATCTTCATATTAGATTAGTCATTTTGATTAAGTTAATTAATAAATTAGACAAATTATATACTCTTTTAGAGCGATAAAAAGAGGTTAACTGGTATTGCGCTCCCTAATAAACCACCAGAAGTCTCATCATGTATCTTTTTCACACTAGTCTTAGTTAAGGGCTCAATATCTTCAATCTTTTTTACTTTGTTAGGGTCTTCAGTACTTCCAATAACTAAAAATTCTCCGTTTAAAGTTTTTATGATAAAAGCTAACGGGAGCCACTCATAATATACGCGAATTTTTGGTTTTGGTGAAGGAAAATACGAATAAATCCCACCATAAGTTAATATTGCATGGAAATCACCAACAAAGCTTCCACTGTAGCGATTTTTAAAATGATGATTAATCAATACTTGTTCATAAGCCCTACATTTATCTGACCATTCCGTAGAATCCCCTCCAAGACATCTAATGCCCCCCTCTTCTTTGTTGGGTAATGTCTTTAATTCTTGAAAGACATAATGGTAAAAAGTCATGCTATAAGGTGATGTATCTAAAATGAATTCAGCAACTTGCCCATTAAGTGCTAAGATTAAATTAGTATAAATCCCATAAAGTACATAGAAACTACATACAATGTGCCCCGCCTCATCATAAATTCCCACAATCGTCCCAACAGTTCTATTTACTATAACATTTGAGGAGCCATCAACAGGATCTATCGTTATACCAAACTTTCCATCGCTTAAAACGGGCTCTGCTTCTTCAGAAGCAACAAAAAGAAAATCTGTGTCGCCATCTTGAAGCGCTTTTAATATTATGCTGTGCGTTAATACATCTTCGTGAATTTGGGATTCACCGTAGACATTTATTGTCTTTTCTTTTATCTTATCAATATTCATTCTCTGCTCAATTTCGCGAGAGGTGATGCCCCTTTCTAATAACCCGCGAATAGGGATGGTTGCTTCAGCAATAATTTCTATAATTTCTATTAAATCGCTTTTATTTGAAAAATAATGAGGGATGTTTTTATCCAACCATTTTGACAGTTTCACATTTTCTCTTTTCTCGTTCATTATATCGACTCATTTGGGGTCTTCTTCAAAACCATGTTTGTTTAATATAGTATAAATTACGAGAGAATTATTACTTTTTCCTTTCATTAAAAAAAACTTACGGTGGTTTAATTTATCTGTTCGTTCAATTTTGATAGAATTCTTTACCCAATATTCCATAACATTGCCGCCGCTTTCCACTTCATAAGTTTGGCCTCTTTGAGTTTTTCTGCTAAGTTCATTTACAATTAAAACATCAACATGATATTTTTTGTTTAAAAAAGATAAATTAGCCAGCATTTGGTTTAACTTATAATTCAGAATAAAATTTTTTCCTTTTTTATCTCGTTGTAATTCTAATCCATATAAATCGGTAATTGAATCAATTATAACTAAATCAAAAGTTCTATCATTGTTTTTTAAATCATCAATAATAATAAATTCTAAATTAAAAACAAGGCTATATAAATCTTCATAAGTTATTGGCTTACTAAACAAAATATTATTCAATACTTCATTTAAATCGTTTTCAATAACAGAATCAATTTTATTGTAAGGGAAATTTGGTTTGCTATAAATATAAATTACCTTAGAGCCACTTAACGCGTTATTATAAGCTGTTTGGAACGATAAAGTAGTTTTACCAACACCAAAATCACCCCATAATGAAGTAATTCCCTCGAAGGTATCAATGGAATTAAAGAAATCGTCTATTTGTTTGATAGGAAATTTCATAATTAAAAATTTTTAATTATATCTTTAATTTATATTAATAATTTGGAAAATAAACCTTTATATATATTAACAGAGAATCTGAACTTTTTTTATAAAATAAATAAACGATTAATTGAAAAAAGAATTAAAGCTGAAATAATAAATCCTGGAAATAAAATTCCAAACCATCCATCCATTATCTTAACAACGCGATATGAATTTGAAAAGTATTATACTAAAGATTTTAAAGGAAATTTTCTTGTATATTCGAAAGGCGAGAATTTCGAGCAATATCTGCTAAGAGTAATTGCTGCTTATCGAATAGAATATAAAAATAACTACTTAAGTTTAACTTTTTCTATCGATCCTGGAAAAAAAATTGGATTAATGATTTTTTTAGACGATTATTATTTAGATTCTTTTTGTTGTTATGACAAAGACGAGTTATTGGTAGCTATAAGGAACTTTATTCATACTTTTCAAGATAACAACCCAAATTTAATGGAATTAACTTTTAAATTAGGAATGGGGGTCCCATCATTTACATGTGAATTAATTGAAAATATTTTTAAATTTTTACACGGGAGAAAGAACGTAAATATATTTTTAATTAATGAATACAAATCCTCGAAAATGAGAATAATTAAAAAACA
>JAUWNA010000455.1 GCA_030612905.1 Promethearchaeota archaeon | reverse complement strand
TGAAAGCGAAAAAATGATTCTAATAATAGGACATCGTGGTGCAAGCTCGGTTTCACCCGAAAATACGCTAAAAGCGTTTCAAAAAGCTATTGAATTAAAAGCCGATTATGTGGAGTTTGATGTCCAAGAAACTCGAGATGGAAATCTAGTAGTTACGCATGACGAAGACATTAAACGAATAACTGGTAAAGATGGATTAATAAAAGATATGACTCTGAACGAATTGAGAAAACTAAACTTTGGAGAGGGGGAAAAAATTCCAACATTGCAAGAATTAGTTGAACTGACAAAAAATAAGATTAGTTTAAATTGCGAAATTAAAGTAGAAGGAATTACAGAAAAAGTTATTCATGTTTTTCGAGAATATGATATTATCGATACTACATTGGTGAGCTCCTTTATACACGATGAGCTATTAAAAATTCAAAAGCTAGAGCCTTCCTTAAAATTAGCGTCACTAGAACCAACTCCAGGCACTATAAAGATTGATTGGGATAAAAAAAAAGAAATGATTCAGTATTGTGTAGATAATAACCTTTACGCGATTAATCCTTTAGTAATGATGGTAGATCAGCAGTTTGTGGATTTAGCTCACGCTAATAACATAAAAGTTTTTCCGTGGACAGTTGATTCTAAGGTGTTTATTAAGAAACTAATAAGGCTAGGCGTTGACGGCATAATTACTAATGATATTTTTCGGACGAAAGCTATTTTAAAATCATTTTCTTAAATTCTAATCTAAATTGTTTAAAGGGATTTTATTAATGATATTAAAAAAAAAAGATATTTTAATAATTGGACATAAAGGCGCAAGCGCATTCGCCCCTGAAAACACATTAAAGGCTTTTAAGAAAGCAATTGAATTAAAAGCGGATTTGATAGAATTTGACATACATAAAACTAAAGATGACGAAATTGTCATAATTCACGATCCAGATACCTTAAGCACTACAGGCGTCCAAGGTTTGATTAAAGATATGACTTTAGAAGAAATTAAAGAATTAAATGCTGGTGAAGGCGAAAAAATCCCTACTCTATTAGAATTAATTAAAGTTGCAAAAGAGAAAGTGGGTTTGCAAATAGAAATTAAATCGAGTGGTCTACTTGAGAAGTTGATTAAACTTTTGAAAGAAGAAAATCTTGTAAATACATCAATTGTTAGCTGTTTTGCATTTAACGAGTTAGTGAAGTTGAAAAATCTAGATCCTAAAATAAAGCTCGGCTTGTTGTTACCCGCAGATCTTGTGCGAGTTCGCCAGATTGAAAGAAAAATTTTAAAAGCAGTTGATAACAAATTTTACGCAATACATCCACATTATAATATAGCTGACAAAGAAATCGTTGATTTTGCTCATAATAATAATCTTAAAGTTAATGTTTGGACCGTAAACGATAAGGATGTTATGGAGCGTTTAATAGGAATTGGAGTCGATGGAATTATTACTGATGATATTTCAATGGCCAATGAATTATTAGGACGAATAACCTAATTATTTTTAAAAGATAGTTTCTCCATTAAACCATAATAAAATATTTTAGTCAAGTTCTATTATATTCATTAATATTCTAAACCCATTTTGGTTGTTTTCTTCATGTCTACATTACAAGAATCAAAGATTGATTTTAATAGGTTATTCTTTCCAAGATCTATTGGAATTATTGGAGCGAGCTGGGATCCAGCAGGTGGAGGCTTTTTCGTCCGGGCAATGAAAGATAAGTTTAGAGGACCGATGTATTTATTTAATCCTCGATTAGCTGGAAAAGAACTCTTAGGTCAAAAAGTCTATAACTCTATTTTAGATATTTCGGAACCCATTGATTATGTCATATTGGCTGTCCCTTCACGTATAGTTCCTAAATTATTAGAGGAGGTAGGTCAGAGAAAGGTTCCTTTTTGCACAATTTTCTCTTCCGGTTTCCGCGAAGTGGGAAACGAGACGCTGGAAAACGAAACAATACAAGTTGCTCGAAAATATAACATCCGAATTATAGGACCTAACTGTATTGGAGTATACAATCCAAAAGGAGGTCTCTATTTTGCTTTTGAGCAATCCAGAAAATCAGGTAACTTTGGTGGAATATTTCAATCTGGTGGAATTGCTCAAAATATCTCTCAGCTTATCGTTTCATATGGATTATATACTTCAAAATCGATTTCAATTGGTAATTCGTTAGATTTATCTCCAGTAGAATTTTTAGAATATTTCTTAACTGACGAACACACCAAAATAATTGGTTTGTACATTGAGAATTTGAGATCAATCGAACAAGGAAGGAAATTCATGGAAATAGTTAAGAAATGTAATCTAAATAGGAAACCCGTAATTCTTTGGAGGGCTGGATATGGAGAAGCAACAAAGAAAGCAATTTTATCTCACACTGGAGGTTTAGCAGGGAACAATGAAATTTGGAAGGCAGTAGGGAAACAAACAGGTAGTTGTATAGCAAGTAATTCGAACGAGCTTGCCGCGCTAGCTTCTGCCTTTAATTTAACTCGATTACCAGACACGCGCAATGTAGGGGTGATTGGGATTGGTGGTGGTTCCACAATTGAGGCTATAGACATATTAGAAAAATATAATTTAAAAA
>JAUWNA010000004.1 GCA_030612905.1 Promethearchaeota archaeon | reverse complement strand
TAAGCAGATCACGAAAATCCGTAACCGAAGGAAATCCCCCATATTTGTTTATTATTAGTTTGCTTCCTATATTATACGAAAAAGCAGTAGTTGAATGAACTGGATTTAAAAGATAATTTATTCGATTTTTTATAATTTCTTGGCTAAGGATTTCAAAACTGGTTGCGTATCGAATTAATTTCTCTTCGCTCCACCCATCAATAAGAGCATGATAAGCGAAATTATACCCAAAAAGCGATTGTTTTCCTTTTACTTTGCCTTGTGCTATTAGTGCTTCAATAGAAGATTCTTTTGACGACTCTATACAAAATTCTCGTAAGCTAATTTCTGCTTGCTCCCGATAGTTAAAAAGTATATTCACAGCTATGTTCGCTATACCTTCGCTGATTATTAACTTGGGCGAGTTTAGTAGCAGGATTGAGTGTTCAAATTGATTTAACTCGCGATATAACCTCTGTTCTTTGACAACAAATTCTGTATGATGGCCAGGGTATCCTTCGTGAGTGGCAGCAGACAAAAATGCAGTCCAATACATGTTGTAATTCGGGTTAACCTCTATTCGGGAGCAATAATTACCCAGGTACCAATTGTAATAAGTCCATTTAATTTTATTATTGTTGTTATTATTATTTACTAGTTCTATATTAATATGCTCATTTTCAGGTAAGAGATCTACAAACAATTCTTTAGTTCCTTCTCTCGTGATGTTGAGAGCTTTCTTAAACAATCCAAAAACCTTACCTTCAGGAATCGTTCGCCGCACTCTTAAATCCTTCATGCGTTCTTCCAGGCTTCCAGACCCCTTATAAGCCTTGCGAACTTCTTCTTTTAAGTTATCTAATTCAGATTCATTAGCGGGTTGTAAAGCCACATCATATAACCTTAAAAATTGTTCCTTAATAGGAATGTCTGCTCCGTTTATAATCTCGATCGAAGTCCTCATCGCCGTTAACATTTTTTCTAAGTATCTTTCGCGTTTTTTATCGTAACCTTGTTTAAACAAATCATTTTGTAGAACTTTGCAATTGGTTAACAGTTTGCTTGGTGATGTTATAACTTCATTGTCAACGATTTCGCGGATTTTTTTTGGACCAATATAGAAATCAATATATCCTTTATTGTGTTTGTCTATACGGTGTGCTAAAAATAAAAATTTTTCTCCATACACAGATAATTCCATAACCAAACACAGATTTTGTCTTTGTAAAGGTAAACTAAGTATTTTAATTACTAATTAATATTTAAGTTTTTTAATAAATATCTTATCTAATTAATTTTTTGAATTTTTCTTGATTCGCTTTAAAAGTTAATTAAGATTTTCTCCAAAACCTAATTGCGAACCATCTATTTTATTATTAATCATATAGGTTGCTTTTTCAAATAATCGCAATAACAAGAGAAAACATTCTAAAATTAGTAGAAATATTGTTCTCCAATTAATTAGTATAAATTTGAAATGTAATATTTAAATTAAAAATAAAAGGAAAAGACAATAATATTAATAATAATAAAAATTAATTGAAGGTGTTGATATATCAGTCTAAGACAATACAATACGGAATTAGGCTTGCTCGTAGATAAGATTGTTAAAGTATATCTAGAAAAAGACAAATTCTTTGTTGGCCAATTAAAGGGAGTTTCAGAAGATTCTAACTTGATTTTAAATAATGTGAAAAATGAAAAAGGTAAGACATTCCCAAAAATGTTGATAAGAAGTAGTTACTATCATTTTGTAACAGTTGAAGAAGAACCATTTCCTATGCAAGCTTTGGCAGATAGAATTGCTACAATTTTTTCAAAAGGACATGTGAACTATATTGAAGATCAAAATATTATATCCATTTTGAATGGGAAAATTATAGTAGATGAGAACGGAGTGAGAGGAACTGGTCCTTCTGCTGAGCGCGTAAAGAAAATATACGATCAATTTAATCTTGATTTAGAAAAGGACTAATTAATATCTTTTTTTTTAAATTTTTTAGGTAGATTCTTTTCCTTTGAATGCGTTTAATAAGTTTTTTAAATTTATATCTTGAATTATGTTTTTTAGTATTGCCTTTCCTAACGGGGTAATTTTTATTATATCTAGATCTTCAATTTTTCTTAAATAATCATTTTCAATTAGGAATTCAACATCAGTTGTCCAAACTTCTTTGAAGATTTCTTTTAGATCACTAATCTTTATGTTTTCGTCTACTTCCTTACTAAGGGCAAGTATCAAAGCCAAAGTACCGTATTGAGAAGGTGTAATGCTGTCATCTTTACCCTCAGAGGTTAAAACATAGAACTTTTGATCTAAAAAATTAGATTTTATGAATTCAAAACCAATTTTCTTTAAATTTAAATAAACTGTACTTATAATTTGTTCAAAATCAAAATTTTTACTTAAATTCCGGAGATCCTCTTCTCTAATCATTTTTTGAGGACTTGTTAAAATAATTTTAGTAATATTTTTTACCGCTTCTTCAAAATTTGTAATTTCCATATTTTTTCTTATCAACTCTCTTCAACTTTTATAACTTTTAAATTCTCAATTTCTTTTTTTAATTCTAAATTTGACATAAGAAAGATTAGTTTAAAATTAGTTAGATTATCATTAGTTTCGAATATTGGTAATATTTTTCTAATAGTTCTGTAAATGGAACCACTTTTATTATAAATATTAGGAATGAATAAATTTGAAAACAAGATATTTTCAGATTTTAAAAGGATTTTTATAGAGAGAAAAAAAGCAATTATGAAATAAATTTTTTCGGGAGTCGTTAATCCTTCAAAATTGACGTTCTCTTTGTAATTTCGTATAAATTTTGTTTTAATAAGAAAAGCCATATTATCGTTGCTAACTACGAGCTGATATATAATTTCTAGGTGAATTTCTTTTAAGAAGTTATTCAATAAAAATTCAAGATCGTGAATAATAATCTCAAAAGTCTTAAAATTTTCAAAGCTTTTAGCAACTTCTTTTTCATTAGTAGAAATATTGATTTTATCACTACCAATTTTTAAAATTTTATCAAACTCTCTCAATTTTTCAATTATTTGAGTTAAGTCGCTCAAACTATGAACATTAAATGTATTTTCTGGGATCGAAATTTTATCTATCTCCGAGATCGTTTTTCCAATCTCATCTTCAATCTCCACGGATGGCCGGACCGGTTTTAACATTAATTTTCCAAGTTCTTCATCTGGAGAGTCGATATTATCTTTTCTTTTTTTTTCGTAATTGGATTTTACTTCATTTATTCTTTTTTCGTCTTTTTTTATTGTTTCTAAGAGTTCCTCATAATCATTTTTATATATTTCATAATGAGGAGTAAGATTTTCTAGTTTCACTTTAGTTTCATTTATTCTTGAACGAATTTGTTTAATTTCGTATTGAGCTTCTTTCGCTTTTTTCTGAAGAGCTCGTATCTTTTCGGCGTTAGTAAGATTTACATTAATCCCTAATTTCGCAATTGAATCGTTTTTATATTCATTTAAAGAACCTTCGATTTGTCGCGTAATTCTATTAATTTGGCTAAAGCATTCTTTTTTAGTTTCGTTTAGATCTCGAATCTGTAAATCGTAATTTCTTAATTCTTTTTTTATTTGATCAACCTGACTTTTTTGCTGAAAATAATCCTCTTCTAAATAGTTCAATTCTTTACTATTTTTTTTTATAGCCTCATCTAATTTTTGAATTAAGTCTATAATTGATGCTAGATCGCTTGATTTTTTGTAAAGTTTTGATAATTCTAATTCTTCAGATAACTGAATCTTTTTTTGCGTTAAGAAGATATATCTGAAGATTTTCAATAATATTTCAGTAAGCGAGTTAAAACCAGAAAAAGCTTCTAAATTATATTCCATAATTTTGCGATAAGTAGATAAATAATCCAATATATTTAGAGATTTATCCAAGTTAGATAAATTAGTTGTTTGGTTTTGAAAAAGATTAATAAATTTTTTAACAGGGATTAACTCTAAATTGTCAATAATTTCTAAGAAATATTTATTCTCATATTGGTTTAGAGCATCTTTTTTGAATTTACCAAGAACTAACGTAAATCTATCTTCTATTAGTATTTCTTTCGTTCCAACATTAAGCTTAAAATTATTTAGGCTAATATGTAAATTCACTCCTGATTCTTTTTTAAACAGATTCAAAATGGTTTTTGAACTTTTTGTATTCTTTTTCTTTTTTTTTCTTTCTTTCTCTGATTAATTCGATAGGGTCTTTATCATCTTCTTTTTGATTTAAATAATTTTCCTTAAAATTTTTATCAAATTGCAATTTAAACTTTTTAATTTTCTCTGAAACTTCATCTGAAAGTTCTAATTCCTTATAATTTCCATCTACGACCACATCAGTTAATTTTTCACGCTTTTCTTTTCGTAATCTTCTTTCAAATTCTTTATGTGAGAATTTAAAATAGTTTTTATAAGTTTCTGTTTGTTCTTCTTGTTTTTTTTTTAATTCCGCGAATTCATGTTTTTCTTTTCTTTCATTTACAAATTCTTTTCTAGCTAATAATTCTTCTTTCGTTAGTTTATTCTCAACGGTTTGTAAGAATTCTTCATAAGTTAACTCAGGATTTAAATAAAATTGTTGTTCAAATTCTTTAATAAAAGAAGAGTCTATATTGTCAGGAATTCTACTTAATTCATCTTTAAATCTTTTATCTATTAAATTACTATTATATTTTTTTAATTGTTCAACAGAACTTAAAAAGAGAGAGTTTCGGTTTAGGGCATCTATTAATTCTAACCATTGATTTATTCCAATGGAAGAAATATAAGATGTTTGACTAATAATTTTACTAATTTTTCTATTTTCAATTAAATCTAAACCAATAATTTTTGTATTAATTTCATTTAAACTAATTAGTTTTAGATGATCTTTAAAGTCATTTTTGTATTTATTAAGAAGTTTGTTTTGTAAGTCTAGAAATCTATTTATGTTATTAGTTGAGATGTTTTCTAAGTTTTTACAGATGTTGCTTAGAATTTTGGTTAATTCATTTAATTGATTACTAAACGATTCATCGTCGAAATATTGGGATATTAATCGTTTTTCCGCTTCTAATTTCTCAGCGATGTTAGTTATTTGGTTAACTTTTCCTTGAAGATTTTCTATGGGAGATGTAAAATCTCTAATTTTTTCAAGGTTAAATAATTGATTTTCCGTCATTTTTAGCTAAAAATTATTTTTTGAAATTAAAATCTTCTAATGCGATATTATATCTCTGGAGGGCTAAATAATCTTTTATTGTTATTTTCAGTTCTTTTCGATCCTGTATAACTTTTGCTTGGATTGCTTAAAACATCTTGTCTCTCAACATGAATTGCAGTGCCTCCAACTAATTTTAATGAATTGTAAAAATGTTCATAAGTTAAACGTTCTGAATCAATAGCTTTCAATAAAGATACTTTCGTACCCCTTTCGATATCTGAGCCAGAATATCCAATGGTTAATTCGAGTAAGCCCATTGCTTTGCTCTTTTTGTTGAGTTCATTCCATAATATATTATCGTTAAACTCAGTAATGGTATGACCTAATTTACTTTCTAAACTTATTGTAATTGCCTTAAGTCTTTCGTACTCATCATTTAAATTAACTAAAATCGATTTATCAACGCCAATTTTTGCGTTTTCTACCTTATTAAGGAAAGATTCAATGATCTGCTTTCTTATATGAAAATCGGGGAAATCAAAGCTAAAATGAAAGGTAAATCGTCTCCAAATGGCTGAATCTAATTGGTTTTGATGATTTGTTGCTCCAAATATCGCTAAAGGTACGCCTTGATAATTTATTCTATCGATGGCTTGTAAAAATGATATAACCGCGCGTTTAATTTCACCAACTTCATGAATATTTGATCTTTCAGAACCAATAGAATCAATTTCATCGAAAAATAATATAAAAGCACCTCTTTCTTTCGCGATTTCGGCTGCTAAATCTACAACATTTCTAATTTGTTTAATTGTATCTCCTAATAATGGTGATACCAATCTATCAGTTTCTACTACACATATAGGAATTTCATAATATTTTGCAAATCCTCTCGTAAGGGAGGTTTTACCTGTGCCTGGAGGGCCATATAAAAGAACTGTTAAACTGGGATTAAGTTTTGCTCCTTTTAACTGTTCCGCAAATTCTTTATATTTTTTTAAAGCTTTGAAGAAATCATGTAATATTTCTTTTTTAACCTCGTTTCCTAAAATATCATCAATATTATCTTGGATTTCTAAAGGAAAATACACTGCTCCGTATTTACCTATCCTATTTTTAATTACTTCGTTGGTATATGTTTTTATTTCTTCTACTTCTTCATTTGAATGACTAATTTTTCTCATCTCATTTTATTGTAACTTAATTATTTTTTCTTTCTTTATCAAATTTTTCACAATAATCTGCTATTTCATTAATAAATTCTTTAAGATTATCAATTTGAGAACCAATAAAGCTAAAAATTTCTTTTCTATATTGAGGGGAATCTCTTATCTTAAGCTTATCTAAACTTAAATAATTAGGAAAACATACGAGCTTCATTAAATAAGGTAGTACTTTCTCATTTGTTTGTAAATCTTTGAATATTGGATAAAAAATATTTTGATCAGATAATTTCCATTTTAAAATTCCCATGTAAATTAGAAAGGCAAAATTCATTGTAATCCAATTTATAAATTCTTTTGATAAAAATCCTCTTCTTTGTGAAGCTAACGCTAAATAATACAAAATTAATGTTTCATTGCTCAATTGTGGTAATAATCTTATTTTTCCATCGGACTGCTTATTCTCACGTAGGAAATTATTTTCTAACATTATATCTACTAAATCTTCTTTTGGTGCAAGGAAGATTTCGTCAATAACACGGAGTCCAATGCGTTCGGCAATTTGATTTATAGCTTCTTCCTCGGCATTAGCGATTGAATCAATATATGGGTTAAAAACCTCAGTCTTTAAAATCATAGGAATTTCTTGATTTTCTCTTTCAGGGAATTCTCCAAAATTTGGATCCAAATTATAAAGAGAAGTTATATTGTTGATTAACCGATAAACTTTTGGAGACATACCCGGAATTTCAAAATAATCTGATCTTTCTAATTTTTCCCTATAATAAGTATGTGGTTGGAGTAAATGTCGTTGGCACTCATAAAAATCCGAAGAGTATTCTAATAATTTATTATAAATAATTATCATATTTCTTCCTCGCGAAAATAATCTTTCTTCTATGAACTTCGTTAAAACATATAGAAATGTTTTTTCTAAACTCGATTCGTCTGGATTGGTAATATGTCGTAAAACATTCAATGCACCAATGGATTCGTATAAGAATTCAATAATGTAATCTTTTATATCAATTATTGGAATGATTTCCCGATATTTAATTATAAAATCTTTAATTATATCATAAACATTTGATCTATACATCGTATAAAATTCTGATAAAGCTCTCACTTTTCGGATATTTCTTTTTTCTTCTTCTTGGCGAATTTTATCTAGGACTTCAATATCTAGTAGTAAGTCAGCATCTAATTCGATAATTTTTCTCCTTGTTTCTCTAAGAATTGGGCGCATATGACTTATAAAAGTTAAATATCTAGGTAGAATATCAGTCCACTTCTCTCTTTTTCTACCTGATCTTGCCGTTCTAGTAGATTTTTTTTTGTAACTCATAATTTTCGCTCTTTTTTTTTAATATATTAACTTTCATCGTACCCTACTACTATTTCTGTGAATATATTAGCGATCTCCACGAAGATTGGTATTTCTACACGCACCAACTCTCCAAGAATCCACTTGTTTACATCTTTCAACAAGAAACGTATTTGATTAATAATTTTTTTATTAATTTCAGAGTCTATTATTTTGGTTAACCATAAACCTCCTCCTAACCTATAAGCAATAATTTTTATTAATGGTTCAAAAAGAGGTTCTAAGACTTGTCTCATCATCCACGATTTTGGAATGACACTCATATTATCTGCGTCAAAATTAGGATCGTTGAGAATGGGGTTTGTCTCATCAACAGATAATTTTGGCATAAAACTTAATAATAGAATTAAAGCAAATATAGCAGAGATGCCGTTTATTGTATAAGAGCCCCCAATCTTCTCAAGATCGTCTCTATTTATTGAAACATTAGCTAAAAACATACATATAAAAACATTTCTGTCAAAGGCATCAGACACATAAGCATAACCTAATTCCTCATTAATTATTAAATATTTTTCTTCGAGGATTTCAATAATATCATCTGGAAATGTGTAAAAAGTGTAAACTTTCTCTTCACTTTTTCTAACATCCTTTTTTACAACTAACTCTTTTGAAACCAAACCAAACATTTTAACAAGTTCTTCAAGTTGGTTTTTTATGTAATGACGAGGTTTATTCGGATCGCCGAACATAGCATAAAATTGATGATCTATAATATGAAAATCATTTCTTTTACTAAAGGCTTCTACCATCCTATTTATTATAGGTCCTTGTGTTCCTGAAGCTATTGCTTTCGCTTTTGATGTTACAAATCCATTTAATAACTCATTTATAATAAAATCTTGTTCATGAGTTCTAGACTTTAATATTTTATCAAAAGCTTCAGAAAAATTTTTTGTATTTGGAAAAAATGAGTTTTGAATTTTATCATTTATTGATTTTATAAAAATATCACCATTATTCTTTGGAAAGTGGAGTTTCATATTGTTCAGTCTTTGTACTAGAGCTTCTTTTGCTCCTGGGATGTTTTCTGCATCTCTTTTTTCCAATTCATCGATTGCTTTTTCTAACCCTTTTTTAAATTGCTGAAGTAATTCTTTCCAAGTAGGATCTTGAATTTCTGCCATTATTTTCACTACAGATTATAATTATTTTATTGTTTACCAATTTAATTCTACTACTATTTTCTTTAAGGTATCAATTAATGGATTTATAAGCTTTTTATCATAAAGGTTCGGAGAACTTACACCTCTTTGGGCTTTCCAACCCATTTGTGTTCCTTCCCCCATTTCTCTTTTTCCATATTTTAAAATACTGCTTAGGTCTCGTATCCACCAATAAAATCGTAACCATTTTTTATTTGGATTATCTTTAGAATGAATAACTGCCAAAGCTTTCCATTCTCCCATTAACCACTTTACTGTAATACCGCTTACAGGCAAATAATAATTTATGGGTAAATTAGCTTGAAAACTTAAATCTAGATCTTTAGAAATTATATTAAAGATTGGCTGGTTAAACCCTTCTAATATGACGATTTCACCACAAAATTGGCATTCATAATGAGATTTCATTTTTTTCATTTTTTTTTGACATTTTGGGCATGTCCTGTTTTCAATAATTCTATATTTGATAATGTCTAAGCTTCTTTCTTTTTCTAAGATTTCTTTTGTTTTAGGTTCTAATTTTCCGTACTTCCCTTTCCAAGTCCATATCTCATCGAAAGAGTCATTAATCTTTTCTAACGCAATAATAACATTTTTCAGAACGTCCTTATCGTAAATTTTAAACATCCCTGCATGTTGATAACTTTTCCACCAAGAAAGTCTTACGTATTTCTCATTCTTTAAGTATGCACTATGACAAATCAAGACAGCGAATAAACGGGTATCACTCTTATTTAAAATTACACCTTTTTCGCATATTTCATATTGTTTGTTTAAACTCACATTTTTATGAAACCATTCTCCATCTAGAAAAGTTCCTATAAGGGATTCTTCTTCTTTTTTTTCTACTTCTATACTCTTTTCCTTAATAATTTTCTTACATTGTGGGCATTGAAAAATCCCTGAAATTAGAGGTTCCATTTCAACATTACATGCAGAACATTTCATATTTAGTCATCATTACTGGTTATAATATACCTTTCATAATCTAAATTTAATAATTTTAATTCTTTCTCAGTAAATCTTGAAATCTTACTATTAACTTTCACCAAGTCTTCTCTAAGCTCGATTAAATCCTTTTGAATATTATTTACAATGTTATCTTCGTTAAAAGACACTTTCTCGATGAATTCAAGATAGTTATACCTTTTACCTTTTCCCGAATAATATAATTTCATTTCTAATAATTTAGTTTCAATTTGTTTCATCTGAAATCTATAGTTTAATAAAGATAATAAATTAGAATTCCATTTTTTAAAAATTGGATTTTCTTTATCAATACTATCATAATTAAATTTATCTGGAAGCTCTACTTTTTCATCTTTAAGAAATTGAATAATATCTTTATTTTCTTCAACAGCTTTATTTATTTTTTTTAAAATGGTTTTATTTTTCAATTTGGGCTCAAAAATTTCAATAAATTCATCAATTTTATCCTTTATCCCCAAAAATCTTTGGTAAAACCCTTCGATTGTAATCTCAATTTTAATAGCTTGAAAAATATTTCCATACTGGTCCAGAATATAATAGAGATCATCTGATATTTTAAAATCATGGTCCCCTATTTCAAAAACAAATGGGTGGATATTGTTACCTTTTTCGCATCTAACTCCTTTTAATTTATTTAAAGCTAGATTAAAATTCCGCCTAGTTAGAAACTTAAATTTTTTATTTATTAGTAAAAACAATGTATGATCTGGTACTGAAATTGTATTATTTTCAATCGTTACTGTCTCCTCTCCTAACCGGATTATAAAATCACCGTCTTTTTGTTCAAATTCTCTTATACTTCGTATATTTTTAATTAAACCTAAATCGATAACAATTTCAATAAATTCTTTATTCCAAAAGCTTAAAATATTATCTTTATATATCTCATCTAATATTAGGACTCTCTCATATGATTTTATAAGTTCTTGATTACTTAAATCCTTGAATAAATCATTTCTGATGATATATAAAAACAAAATGATATATCTCATATCAATGTCGTCAAGAACTGTTTCTATCAAGTTCTTATCGAAATCCATCGACAAAGCCGTATGTTCCATGCCTAAAATCCACTTGCTATATTTAAAATGAGTAATTTGTTTCAGTTAAAAAGAGTAATTAAATTAATTAATCATTCCTAAAAAATCTTTCGGTTTCCTCCATTCTACAATTAAAAAAGCGAAAATTTTTTAGTTTTGATTTCTAATTACTTATTGTTTAAGAAATTTATAACAATACACAATTATTTTGAGTTTGAACTTCGATGGGAAGAAGAAAAAGAAAGCAACAATCGTATAAAAGAGTCAAAACAGTCCCCAAAATTTTTACTTGCCCAAACAGGTAATTATGGTTTTCCCATTTACCTTGGATTGTGGGGAAAAATCAATAAAAGTAGAAAATTTACGAAAGAGTGTTATAGCTACAGTGAAATGTGGTCATTGTGGTTTAACAAAGGAAGTTTTAGTTAATTCCATATCAGAACCTGTTGATGCTTTTGGAGATTTTATCGATATTCATTACGCTGATCAAGAACTTCAGAGATTAGAAAAACGCATTGAAAAATTAATAAAAGGAAACGAATGGGGCGAACTAGCATTATCCTACTCAATTTTATCGGATATTTGTAAGCTTAAAGTTGTTCAAGCTTTAGAAGACGAAGATAAAGTAGATCTTGATGATGTAAATAAATGGAAATTAAATGCTGAAGAATATAAAAGGCGTGAAAAAGATGCTTTACTTCAATTAGACACACTTGAATTGGAAAAAGGAATTAGAACAGACGAAGAATCTTTATTTTCAGAGCATGATGAGAGTGATATGAAAAAAGAAAAGAAAATTGAAGATATCTTTGACGATCCTGGTTTTCTTGAATTTTAAATAAATTGATTTCTTTAATTAAGCACTTTGATTTTTTTGGAAGAGGATAATTAATTTAAATAGGATAATTTAATGTAACAACTCTTTATTTCATTTATTTAGGATATGGGATTTAACATTAAGTGGAATATGTTTCCAAATAGGAAGATTTAAGATTAAATTGAAAAAACGAGTTCGATTCAATTTTTTTTTTAAAATAAAATAACTCCAGTTGTAAAATGCTAATTTATTAAAGAGATTCATTAAGTTCACACCAAATAGGTTATATCTTGAAGTTAGAAAACTTGCTAAATATGCACCTAATCGCTTATTTCGTGGGATTGATTCAGGATAGACTGATTCTGATAGAGGTCTATTGAAAATTTCATAAATTGAAAAAATGGGTATAAGATTATCTAAATGATCATTTACATTTCTATTATAATTTAAACTCTCTAGCGATAAAACAGAAAGCTCATTTAATTTTTTTAAGGCAAGATTAAAGTGTTGTTCCTTAAAATAAAGCCACATAGTTCCCATATTATCTCTTAATTTCACCAACTCATCTATAATTTCCTTTTCTTTAAAAGAAAATGAGTTTTTTATCTCGAAATGTGTTATATAAAGTAAAAATATTGAATAAATAGAGGTATTGTCAAATTCAGTTAAATAATTATTTTCCTTGACCTCTTGGAGATCAACTTCATTATTTGATATGTTATGGATAGTATGAGTATATAATGGTGTTGTCCATAACATTTTCAAAATTTTTTCCATCAGTCGAATATGGAGCGTATATTCTTCAATTTTTGAAAATCTTTTAGATCGTTTCAAACTAGGAACTGAAAGGGTTTTAGATTGATCTATTCTAAATTTAAATCTATTAAATCTCTTTAATTTATTAATCAATTCTTTTCTTTGTTTTTTATTTATTAAAATCTTTTCAATTAGCAACTTCTTTATTGATATTAACTTCTTTATGTAGATATAGAAATCTACATTGTATTTTTTTACGATATAATCGTGTGTTATTAAAGGAATGCTTATTGTTTGTTTTTGGGTTTTAGTCTCAATACTCATTGCATGGTCCCCTATACTATATGAAAATGTAATTGTTTTAAGAGCCTCTTCTAAACTGGAATATATACCTAACTTTTTTGGATCATGTGTGAAATAACCGTGTAAGAGAGTATCGATTCCTTTAAACATATTATTTTCATATTTTGAAATTATAACAGATTCAAATTCACCAGGATGATGCCTTTTAATGCCGTACCGTTTACCTACAAGAAAGATCGCTTGATTAGCCCTATGACATATAGTATGAGACCACCTAAACAATGGTTCTAATATTTTTCCAATTGTTAATAAATATCCATAAAATTCTGGCCCAAAATAGATTGGGAATCCAAAACCTCGAGATGTTGAAAATGTAAAATGGAAAACATTCCTTGTTTTCTCACCTTTTAGAAATCCGGGAAATTTATAGTGTAAAGCTAATCTGGGATAAAGAGCTCCCAAACCCAAGTTCATCCACATCTCAAATAGAATTATGCTGTCAGGGAATCTGAATGAATCTTTTTTGATTAAATAATCGTCTCTTGATGTGCTTAATGTAGTTGGAATAGCATAGAGCCAATCTTTATTGCTTTCTAAAGATTTGAGCCGGTTTTTAAACCTTTTTACCAACAATGGTTTTTTTTGGTTTTGTGCTATAGCTTTTTTATAATAATAATTATTCAGAACTCTAAAAAGCGAAGTAATTTCTAGTATTTGTCTTTGAAGATCATGAACTACTTTTACTTTAATAACGCCTGAATTCTTATTTGAGGATTGCTGCACTGAATTAACCGAATTAAAAACAATTAATTTCTTACTTTGATATATTTGTCTATCAATTTTAATTTTAATTGATTTTAATAATAAAAAGTGAAAGTGAGATGTTTTTTTAAATCCCCATTTCCAAGTAAACTAAATCAATTCAAAGCTAAAATTGAATTTCATTGGGTGTTTCTTTTAGCGAACAAGGATTTTAACTCGCCCATAATAGCTCCCCTTAAACTTACAGGGCTGGCTGGACGTGGTCCGCCAGGACCTCCGGGTGGACCCCCCGGTGGTGGTGGTGGTCCGCCAGGTGGTCCGCCAGGTGGTCCGGCTGAGGGTGGCGGGGCGCTACTTGGAGCTGTAGGTGCTGCAATAACTGGAGCAGCCCCAGTTCCTCTCGTTCTAAGTGCCGAAACATCATTATTTATAGAATTAATTCGCGATTCTAATGTTGAAATTCTTTGACTAACAACCGCTAAAGATTGATCTACTAAAGCTGGTATCCTTAGAATCATCGACATCATTTTTTCAACAACATCGCCAAATGTATTTAACTTTTCTTCAAGAGGGGCTTTTCTTGTTTCTTGCATGAAATTTGCGAATTCTTCGGCCATTTTAATCTCTCTATTTTTATTAATAACGAACTTTCTTGTTAATTTTCTATTAATTATATATTTGAAATATTTAATAAATTTAAGCTCATACAAATCACAACATAATTTAAAAAAAAATTTAAAAAAAATATAAGGTTTTTACTTAGCTAGTTTTATTGACTGCATTTTTTAAATTAATCCAGAGATCATCAACTTCATTCTTAACTTGTAAAAATTGATTAATTTTTTTTAATAGCACATCCCTTGCGCGATCAAAATCTCTTTGGGAATCATTCAATTCAGATTCCAATATTTTTATCTTTTCTCCTTCGATTAAATCATTTTTCTTTTTTTCGACAGATAGCGCTTTTTTAATAACAACGCTTCTTTTACTGGCTACTTCGCTTAATGCTGCAGCAAATTCATATTTTTTTTCTACTAAATAATCTTTTTTTACTGCGAGGTCCTTAACAGAATCTATGTACTTGTTATTTGCTTCGATATATTCATCATTTTTATGGATGATTTCCTGAAAGTATTTGACCTCCTCGTCTTTGATATTTGATCTTCTCTCTCTTACTAGAGTTTGCATTTGCTTTAATACATCTCTAAATGTCCTATTTACCATATCTCGTGTAAGATTTACTTTTCTCAAGTTGTCAGCGTATTTTTTTTGAGAATCGATTAATGTAGTCTGATTTTTCGCTAATTTTTTTATTTGGCTAACTAATTCTTTTTCCATGCTTGCTAATTCAAGCTCATCTTCATGTGTTATAATTGGACTCATTTCAATCAAATCAAAATAGTATTGATCTATAATAAATTACGATATAATTCTTATGTAAATTCATTATTTTAATTTTTAGTCTTTTTATTTACTTACTATCTATAAGGAAAAATAGCAGTAAGAATATTATTTTTATAATTTGCTTTTATCACTTTAGCCTTAATGTATTTTCCTATCAATACTTCGGAGAAAACGAGTGGTTTTTTCAATAATATTTTAATTCCGAGAGAATCGTTGATTTTTCCTATACACTCATTTTTCCATCTTCCCCCGGAAACGATTTTTAATTTAATAAGGTCATCCTTCTTAAATTCTAATATGGAGGTTTTCGTTCTTTTATGAATGCCAAAGTCTCTAGGCCCAAGTTTTAGTTTTATACCGTACTTTTTTTCTAGTTTGGATAATTGTAAATAAAAATAACTCCATGATTTCGGTCGAATTTTTTTTAATTTTCTACCTGTTTTGTAAATTAAATATTTTTGGATACCAATTTGAATTTGTTTCTCAGAATAACCTTCACTTCTTAAGTTGGTGACCAACTTAATAATATCTTCTATATCTTTATCATTTTCTCCTGGAAACCAAACCGGTGCAATTAAAACATGAATTTTAGAATCCAAGAGGGAATAAATATTATTTAAAAGTCTGTCAACATCATATTTAGCACAATTGCATAAATAACAAGCGGTTTCCTCCTTTAGGCTGTTTAAGCTTATGTTAATTCGTGTCAGGTTGCTTTTTTTTAATTTATTAATATTGTTTTTCGAGAGTAATACACCATTGCTTTGCATTGAGATAGTTGTTACTCCTTCAATTTCTGAGAGATTTTTTACCAAATTAAATAGTTCCCCGTATAGCAACATTTCACCGTAGGGTGCAAGATGAGTCTCGATGTTATAATTTCCTTTTATCGCTATGGCTTCTTTAACTTTATCTATTAAATAATTTGAATCGATCACGTAATTAGTGTCGTAATCGCCAGAACTGACGAAACAATACTTACAACGTAAATTACACTGTGTTAAGGGTTTAAGTTCAAGAATATTTGTACCTCTGTCAATTATCCCTAGAAAATCCACGCCTGCTAGTGGAATTTCCGAAGTTCTATCGATATATTTTATGTTTTCATTCATTGTCGAAATTTTTCTTATTTACATTTTATACCTTAAAATAGCAATTAGAGATCCTAAATCAATAATCTGTTGTCCTGTCGGGTGTTCACTGTTTAGAATATGAACTCTACCACCTGAATTTTCAACTCCATTAATGATATGCTCGATTTTTAATTTCTGTTCTTTTGAGGTACCTCTAATCAAAAGATCGGCACAAAATAATTCCTTTATAGCACCTTTTTCTGTTGCATTTGAAATCTCGTCAAAACCAATGGCAATAATATCTGAGTCTGTACTAAATAAATGTAATATTTCTTCAATTTTTTCTGTTTCCTGCAATATTTTTACATTTTTTTTTAAAATTTTTAACTCTTTTGATTTTAAAGCCTCTAAAATAGCACTTTCAGTTCCGGAGCTGGCTTGAATGTTATAAATTTTTGGTAAATATGTAGACTGTGTTCTTTCTTTAAGAAATTGATTGAAATGAACCTTTGTACTGCCAGGACCACATATAACTATAGTATTTATTTTTGTATTCTTTATATTTTCGTCGATTAGCTTAAGAATATCACTATAAAATTCTTCGTACGCTTTATTTCTATAAGATTGTTCGTATCTTTTACCAGGAATATTTTTTTTTATAGTGGCTATTCTCTTATGACTGAAATTTGTTATTAGAGAGATTGTAGCTAACCCTGTCTCGATTGCAATTATTAACATTATAAAATCAGTTTCGAAGCTTGATGATTCCTTAAGACGTTTTATTTCGCTCTTTAACCATTTCTCTTTATTTATCGTTAGTTTTTGGTTAGGTTCAATATTAAAAGTGTGATACGTTCCAAAAGTTACAAAATCCTCTGGACCCTCTATAATAGTACCTTTTACCCTTAATCTATTTGAAAATTCATGAAAAGCGACAGATTCAACTTTTAATTTCAAGCTCATTGGTTTTCTTTCTCCTTTAGAACTTTCCTTTAAAACAACTCTTCTGTGTGTTCGTGCTGAAATTTTATCATTTTTAGCTATTATGTTATAGAGCGTCCATAGATCGTTTAAGTTCTCTGTTTTAACTGTAATAACTTCCTTCTTTTTATCAATTTCAAGAATTTTCATTTAAATAAACAAACTCCAAATTATAAATTTAATATATATAATTAAGGATAGTATAAATCTAAAGACTAACTATCTAAGGTTTGATATCTTAGACAAAATAAAGAAAAAAATAATAAAATACGACAAAACAAAAAATTAATTATTTTGCTCCTAAGGCTTCTTTGACCTTTTCTAATTCTTCCATTCGTTTCTTTTTCCCTTCTTCACGTTTTCTGAGGTCTTCTTCGTCAACTTTTTGGAGCGAAACACCTTTTTTGATTTCTTCTTTTAGTTCTTTACCTACGGGCGTCATTGTTACTCAACACTTTTTATTTTATTCTCTTTTTTGGGTACAATTACAATACTTTTTATACACAAATTATAATAGAATTTATTTATAAGTCTTGGTTTTTAGATAATATTAAATCTTCAAAATCATTAAATAAGCGTTTTTCTTTTGCCGGTAATAGTTCTCTATTTTCTGTACAATTCGGAACCCAAATTTTTGATACAAGAAAATGGCAACTTCATTTTTAGAGTTCACATTTAAAACTATTACTTCAATATTGTTCATTTCTTTTATTTTGTTTAAAGTATATTTTAACAGATATGATCCGTAACCTTTATTCTGATATTGTTTTCTAATAAGCAAATTAATTAAATTTATTCTATCTTCTCGATCTTGAATAACAATAATGAATCCAACAATTTTATTTGAAGTTTCGTTATCTATCAACTTTAAAAATAAAGTGTTTTTTAAAATAAGATTGAGAATTGAAGTTTTAGAAAAAGCATCTTTCTTGAAAGTATTACTTTCCAATCTGAATATTTCATCTAAATCCTTAAGACTAACAGCGTTAATTCTCATTAAACCCCCAACTCTTCTTTAAATACCTTGATAGGTGTTTTTTCCGTTATTTGTTGATATTGCTCTTCGCGAAATGGTGTTATTTCTACGATATATCCTTTTAAATTAGATTGATCAATTAATTTTACCAAATCTGCCTCGATCGCGAATGATAAAGGCAATTTTATAGTTAACTCATCATAAGATAGAAACTTACGAGGAACTTTTAATTTATTCAATAATATATTCTTAAACTCTTTTATTTTTATTTTATCACCTTCTATTTGAGCGAATATTAACAAACCATCCTTATTTATTTCCTCATAAGGTAATTTTATAGTTTTTGCACGCCTTAAGTACCTTTCCCTCAATTGCCAATAATCTTTAGCTATAATCGTACAAAAATGAATTTTGATCTTAACTTTTGGAGCGATTTTTTTTATTAAAATAATTGCAGTTTCATTACTACGCTCCACCGAAGCTATTGTTCCTTCTTTTAATTTAAAACCGCGTTCTTTTAAGCTTTGACTATTTGGTGAACAATACTCAAATTCATTCAAATTGATAAATTCTGCACCTATTTCATCTAAATAAAAGATCAATTCTTCAAGATTTTCAACATATTCCTTTTCTGGAATTACCGGAACCTCAGCGCCTACAGACATACCCTTATTCAATGCGTATTTTATAACATTCCAATTTTCTTTTGGTGGATTGAATCTAATTTCGTCTAAACCTGCTCGAGCAAGACTAATTGCTTTTGATTCGTTAAAATTAAGACCATTTGTATAAAGATGAACGTGAAATTTTTTCCCTTTTTTTGCTTTAACAAATTTAATAAATTCTAAAGTGTTTTCGAAGTTGGGCTCAAATAAGGGATCCCCTCCCGTGATACTCATACCTTTTGCTTTAATTTTGTTAAGCTCGTCTAATAACTGCTCTTTAGAACTAATTTGAATTTCGTTAGCATAAGTTAATTTTTTATTTTTTCTCTTTTCAGATATCGGACAATACCAACAACAATGTTTTGGATTCTGGCAGATTCCGTTTAGAAATAACACGGCTTTAGTCCCACTTAAACAGTGCTGACACCCTTTGGGAATTCCCCTATTCTTTACGAAAAATGTATTTGATTTAGATTCTACTATGTTAGACTCGCTCATTTTTGAAATAACTTCTTTCTCACAAAGGATTTTTTGTTTGCAAGTTTTTTTAGTACCACTTCGGTAGATTCGTTAAGATCAAGTAATCTTTTTAAAAATACGCCAGTTCTACCATGTTTTTCTCTTTTTAAAAGAACTCTTTTTCGTTCATTAATTAAAGCAATACTTACATTAACTTGTTTTGCTGCCAAATGTTCGTTTCCAATTATTGAATATTCTTCATGGCCCTCTAAGTTAGGTTTAATTAATACTAATCTCTTGTCTATTCCAGGGACTCTGAGATTATCTTCTAATTGGTTTAGATTGACTTTTCCTCCAAAATCATAAAATTCTTCTGATTTTTTATCAAACTTAGATAATGGAATAGTAATACTCTCTAATTCGTTTAAATACACATACAATTTTAATGTATCCGTTGGTGTTGCCATTATAATTTCTCGAAAGTAATTGTTGACACCATATTTATCAAGAATAATTTCTATCTGATAAGGTGGTATTAATTGTAAAAAGATAATATCAATATCACTATCCCTATGGACATCCCCACGAGCAACACTTCCGTAGATAAAGGGGTTTAAACCTTCTTTAGTAAACATCTCCAATAATTCCATAGAACGTTTTCTTTTTTGGTTTAAGAGATTCAAATGATCTTTAGAGTATGCTACGATATTATAATAATCTCTTAAAATAGTATCCTTTTTCATTAAAAATTATTCCTTTTTATCTAGTTTACTTATTTTATCTATATTTTTTATTATTATACTTAAAAGTACCGTTTCGTAATATTTAAATGTGCTTTTTGCTTTTTGAATGGAATGATATTTGAATTTATTTGAATTTTTCAGGGTTTTATTATGTAAAATCCTCTTGTTTGAATTCCTATTTTTAAAAAATGGATTTAAACGCTCACTAAAAATAATAAAGAACTTAAACTGTGGATTTGAAATTGTTTCTAAAGTTTGCATAATTTTAAGATTGGTCAAATTCAACAGTGGATTAATTAAAATTAGTTTAACACTGTTAGAATTTTTTGTAATAAAATTATAGGGAATAATTTTTTTATTAAAATTCACAACAACATATCTCTGAATCAAAAAACGAAGGTCTTGGTTATAAATCGAGAGATGTGAGGATATTATTTGTTGAATTTCTCTTTCAATATCTTTAATCGCTTTACTTTTTCCTTTATCAGCTTTTATTTTAAGCCAAATGTTAACTACATTAAAACCATAAGTGCTTAAACCTTCCGTCAATACTTTCAATAACATTTGTTTTCTATGCGTTCTTATTATAAAAATTGATGGCTTAGACGAGATTTCTTCTTTAATTACTTTGGATCTAGTCAAATTCCACTTTTTTATGTAAATTGAAGGACGATCTAAGTTAAAACTTAGAGTCTTAGCCGTTGTTCGCGTCAAAAATTCGTTTGACAAAGAAAACCTCCATCTATACGCTTCTTTAAATATTTTTACGCCGATTAGAAATAAAACTAGTAAAATTATTATGATAGTATCGACTAAAATCCAATCCACTCGAAAGATATTGAAGGCCATAATATTTATACAATTTTTATTAATTAATCTACAACTTCGTTAATCCAATTTAAATAAGTTTCAGAACCCTTATTAATCTTCAAACCAATGCATTCCGGTTCAGAATAGGAATGAAGCTCTTTAACTTTCTGAATAATAAATTCTCCTTTGGTTTCCTTTGTTTTAATTATTAATAGATGTTCGTTGTCCTCTTCAATGTTTCCTTTCCACGAGTAAATTGATTGTATATTTTGAATTATGTTTACGCATGCGGCTAGCTTGCTTTCAACCAAAACTCTTGCTATTCTTTTACCTTCTTCAATATTTGGAACTGTAACTAAAAAAACATAAAAATCCATTTTAATCCCTTAGTTGTTATATCTAATAATTTATAATGTACATTTTAATTTCAATTTATTTAAGAAATTAACGCCATTAGAAAATTGATTTATTCTGTAGTATTTAAATACATTATTTGAAATATATTGAAAATGATAATCTCTCTTTTTTTAATCACAATCAATCAACTTATAAATAATTTTGAAGAATGGTTAAAAGTGATTGATAATTCGAGAATGGGATTATAATAAATTATTTAAATCGGTTGAGGAGTTCTGAAATTTACAAAGTGCTCCTTGGGTTTATCAGTATACCGATGCAGTTACTAGTAATTTAGAGGAACAAAGGAAAGCAAGTTGTAAACCCCGCTAATAATCCCGTTACGATCCCAGTAATTAAAGAGGTTATTGATTTTTTTGTAATCGCTCCTTCCTTATTAATTATCTGCCATAGACTTATTGTAATAGTCAAGAGAGCCATAAAGGAGACGATAGCCACTCCGTAATATATAGTTA
>JAUWNA010000006.1 GCA_030612905.1 Promethearchaeota archaeon | reverse complement strand
CTACAATCTCTCAATGTAGAATCCAATAAGATTATCTGAAACATCCAAAAATCAATGTCGTCTGTGAATCTTTTCCTTCTCCAATCTCTCGTAGTATACTTACCTAAATAGAGTTTCAATGTGCCCCTAACTATAGAAAGTTTTCCATGTTTTAACGAATCGCGGGCTAATTCACAATAATGGTGATTAGGATCATTTGAACATTCTACTAGTTTCTTAAGAATTTTACGAGCTTCTTCAGCTATAATATCACAAGGGATACTTCCATCGGAAGGATAAGCTCTTGACCCTCCTTCAATAAAATTTTCAAAAAGTTCAAAATCATTTTTTGGAATTGAATACCAAGGATTATTAAAAGTAGCTTTGCTAAAAATATAATGAGTAAAACCGCTATCATCTTTCCATATTTTATCTATTAAGGGTGAAACATCTCTGTGGTTATCTCCCTTTTTTACTGCATCAGCTTTTATATCCCAAATTCCATTCATTGAAGAATCCTGCTTACAATTTAATAAAAATATGAAATATCTTAAAATATTATTAAATTAAACTTTGCTATGTTTAAAAATTAGGCAAGAATTCTTTTTAAAAATTTTTAATTTGGTTTTGTTAACATGGCGTTAGAGGAAAATTAATTTTGAAATATATACTATAAAATTAGAGCAGAAATTTTATCTAATTTAATATTTTACTAAGACTAAACTTAATAATTTTAATTATAAATCAAAAGGAGTGATGTAATTTGGATAAATATGAATATAAAGTTTTTAATGTAAAACAGAATAAAGATTTAAGATTTCTCTGGAAGGATCCTGATAAATATGAAAAATTTTTAAACGAAATGGGACAAGATGGCTGGATATTTGATAAAGAACGAGATTTGGGTGGGGTTTGGACTCTAATTTTTCGAAAAAAAATAAATGGTTAATTGAGATCAATTTTTGTTCTTAAAAAGCTCTTTTAAAATTTTTTTTTTATAACATAATATAAATAATATAACCATTTTTACAAGAATATGAACAATTTCTTTTCAGTTTTTACATATACTCCTTGGGATAATCTTAATGCAAAGTTGTTGACTGAAGTCAAGTTATTATCGCTTAAAAGTATAACCAAAACGTTTCCCGTAATTGAACCAGGATTTTTTGATGACTTACTTTCAAACTTGTATAATTTCAATCAATATTCATGGGTTCAATGTATTAAAAGAATTACCGGTCCTAATAATGAAGATTACGATATAACCCCTTGGAATTTTATATGGGCAATGGATATTGAAGGAAGAATTTTTCAATTCTTAATTCAAAAAGAGAAAAAGGAATTTAAAGACTCACAGGCAACATTAGTAGCTTTAGCCCCTCCAGAATTAGGTAAATTGTTTAATCAATATAAAGAAGGAGCCATATTACGAACTTTATCTTTACTAAATAATCCGAAAAAGATGAAATTTTTAATAATTTTAGCACCCAAAGGTAAATCAATTGCTGAGGAACAACAATTAATTCAAGTTGATAAAAAGACTTTAGAAAAATTAAAACGTATTAATAAATTAAAGCAAATGCCTAACATAAAGGGCCAATGGTTCCCTACATCTGAAGTAAAATGCCCAATTTGTAAGGGGCCATTAACAGAGATAAGTGATTTTAAAGTTGGATTTGTGTGTCCACGATGTGGATTTAAAAAAGTGAAGTAAAACTAGTTTTTTATTAAAACCTTTAATAATGATTTTTATTACATGATGTGATCTATAACATATTATTGAACCTAAATATAAAAGGAGAATTTTCCAACTATGTTTGTTGCAGCCTTAGACTTAGGAACTACGGGATGTAGGACATTTATTTTTGATATAACCGGATCTATTTTATCAAGTGATTATCAAGAGTGGGAGAGTTTTTATCCAGTACCTTCGTATGTGGAGCAAGATGCAAACTTGTGGTGGAAGTCAATTAAAAAAACCATCGAAGTAGCTATAAAAAAGAGTGGGATCGACAAATCAGAAATTGTTAGTCTTTCCATAGTAAACCAACGTGAAACTATCGTGCCTGTTGATAAGGAAGGGACTCCATTACATAACGCATTAGTTTGGCAAGATAGACGGACAACTGAACAAGTAGACTTTATAAAAAATAAAATAGGAATAGATAAAATTTATAGCACTACGGGTTTAACAATAGATCCGTATTTTTCAGCCACAAAGATTCTTTGGTTTAAAGACGAAAAGCCAGATATATATCAAAAAACGCACAAATTCTTGCTAGTTTCAGATTTCATTATCTATAAACTAACTGGGCAATTTTACACCGATTATTCTAATGCTTCCCGAACAATGTTATTTGACATAAATAAACTCAAATATTCAGAAGATATTGCCTCTGAGTTAGAAATAGATTTGGATAAAATGCCAGATGCCATTGAAAGCGGAGTTGATATAGGGGAGATCGTTACAGAAGAGACTTTATTCGATAAAAAAACCTTGGTTGTTACAGGCGCCGGGGATCAACAAGCAGCAGCTCTAGGAGTGGGGGTTGTCTCTCCAGGGAGAATAAAACTAACGACCGGAACTGGAAGTTTTATTTTAGCTTATTTGGAAAAACCCAATTTTGATCCTCAAAAACGAGTATTATGTAGTTGTCACGCAATCTCGGGGGCTTGGATCCAAGAAGCGAGTATTTTTACAAGTGGGGCTTTTCTAAGGTGGTTTAGGGACCAACTCGGAAAAGAAGAAAGCATATTAGCTGAAGAACAAAATCAAGATCCTTACGTAATTCTAACGGAGGAAGCTGAAAAATCACCTATAGGTGCTAATGGGCTATTAGCAATCCCCCACTTAGTTGGTGCTGGAGCCCCGCATTGGAACCCGTATGCGAGAGGAATAATTTTTGGTTTATCTTTAGGCCATAAAAGAAGAGATATCGTTAGAGCGATTCTTGAAGGAGTAGCATTTGAAGTTAAAAAGAATATTGAAGTATTTGGAAAAATAGGGATTGAAACAAAAGAATTAAGGCTAACTGGAGGGGGTTCTCGCTCAGATTTTTGGAATCAAATTTTTTCCGATGTATTAGGTGTAACATGCGTCAGAAATGTTGTTGAAGAAGCTACATCGTTGGGAGCGGCAATATTAGCCGCTATGGGAGCGGGTTTGTTTTCAGATATCGCTAAAGCTGCCGAAAATGTGTGCAAAGTAGATAATAAATGGAATCCTGATTTAAACCGACAGGAGTTTTATCAAGATATTTACCAATTATCGAATGATTTATACAACCTTTTAAATGAGAAAAATTTTTACAAAACTTACATAAATACAATTCAAAATAAAAAATTAGTTTAATTATTCTCTAAAGTCAAACAACAATAAACAATTTTATATATTTAGTTTGTTATAAATTTTTTAAATAACATAGATTAGTGAAAAAAAATGGAAGAATCAAACATTGATTATAAACATAATTATACTTCAAAGCAAAGAGCAGTAGGAGAATTATTTTACGTTTTTATTGTTATTGCGTGCTTAATTACAGTTACAGGTGGTATTTGGTCATTATTTGACTTTGTAATGCCAACTGGAAAATTTGAAACTTTTTTAAGCCTTAATTTAGGATACCAAATAGCAATAATCGCTGGATTTTTAGCGGGATTGTTCTTTCTTTTAATATTTTTCTTTGGGTTATTCAAGAAAGGAAGAAAATGGGTTTTGGTGTTTATTTTTAATTTAAATGAAATTGAAGAAAAGTATAAAAATCGTTTGGATGTTAAAATCGCAGCTGGAGGTTTGCTATTAAGTTTAATGGCAATTATTATTGGAATTATTATCGCTGTAATTCAAGAGATATTTGGGGGTTCTAGTAGTACTTCGCCCTTTTCGGCGTTGTTGGCATCATTTACATCAGGTAATTGGATATTATTCACAGGAGTTTCGGTATTTGCAGTTTTAGCAGTCACATTATTTTTAATCTATTTTTGGAAGAATGGCTATTATCTTATATTAAAAATAATGGGCATTTTAGAAAAATAATAGATCCCAAACTTTTTTATTACTTATTTTTTATTTTAAATTTTTACTTCAATCAAATCAGTAAATTCTCTCTCTTATCTTATTTTTATTAATTAAGCGTCATATCTAAAATCAATGCCCTTTAAAGTTGGTATTGTTTTTAATTTTCTTCAACTACCGGATGTTTCTAAATACCCATTCGTAATTAACAAGCGAAATGACCATATTATTGTTAAAAAGGGATTGTTTGTATCCACTAAAACAATTGAGGGCTATTTGATCGGCATAATTGAGAAAATCGTTTTAATAAATGAATATTTCTCGGATGCCTTAACAATTAAATCTTATAACAGCGAAAATAATCCCAATATTCTCAAAGGACTATTTCCTAGTGATGATTTTGAATATGCTATTGCTATCGTTAGAAATTTAGGGATTATAGAGTTTAAAGAAGATAGCGAAAAAGAGATTAGATTAATAGCAAGGATGACATATCCTGCGAGTCCCGGTAAAGAAGTTTATTTGGTAGAAGAAGAAATTCTTAATAATTTTATAGGCTTCGATAAAGTGCATGGTTTAAATTTAGGAAAATTGAAGGTATCAAATATAGATGCTTATATAGACATGAATCGATTATTGAACAAACACCTTGCGATTCTTTCGATATCTGGAGGCGGTAAAAGTTATCTTACTTCAATTATTATTGAAGAATTATTAACAAGAAATAAAACTTTTGGAACACCCGCAATTATAATGATTGATGTCCATGGGGAATACAAATATTTAGATGCAATCTCTACGATAAAAGATAAAGTTAAAGTAATAGATACTTCATATTTTCAGATTTCTGTACCTAGATTGAGTGCTTATTCTTTTAAAAAATACCAAGAGCAAATATCTAATGTACAAATAAGAGAATTATCTAAATTCATTAAAAAGTTAAGAAAAAATAAAGATTTAAAGAATAAATATAATCTAAATAACATTATCGATTTAATTGAAAAAGAACCTGATGGTAATAAAAGTACAAAGCAAGCTTTAGTGGGATGGCTTTCTGAATTAGAACATTTAACCCTTTTTGGCTCCCAAGAAAATCCAATTTTAAAGAAAGTCATAAATCAAGGAGAAATTACTATTTTTAATCTTCAAAAGGAAATTTCGATTCGTAAAAAACAAATTATGGTTGATTATATTTGTAGTCGTTTGTTTTATCTAAGAAGAATGAATGAAATTCCTCCTTTTTTATTAGTTATTGAAGAGGCTCACCAATTCGCTCCTGAAGCGGCTCATTCTAAGGCACTATCTAAATATATAATTGAAACCATCGCCAGGGAGGGAAGGAAATTCATGGCGTGTTTATGTTTAATAAGTCAAAGACCCAAAAAGTTAAGCACAACGGCTTTATCTCAAATTAATTCAAAGTTAATTCTAAATATTAAGAACCCATACGATTTAAAGCATTTAATGGATAGTTCAGAAGCTATTACTAAAGAATACGCTGATATGATTTCAAGTTTAGGCGTAGGCGAAATGTTATTGATGGGGAATGCTGTAAATTATCCTATTTTTTTAAAAATAAGGGAGAGAAAATTTAGATCTCAAATTGAAAATATATCTTTAGCTCAAGTGTGTTTAAATTGGAAAAAATTCCAATCAATTTAAGCCTTCCATAACTTCGTCTCTAATTTTTTGAGAGTGTTTGTTAAGCACAATCATCTTTTTGGTTTTTGAGACTCGGAAGACATTAATAATAGTTCGGCTTTCTAATTTCATCAATAATTCTTCTAATATCAATGGGTTAATGTAAGGGAATTCCTTTTTAAGTAGTTCTTCCAATCGTTTATTTAATATTTCTCCTTTATTTTTAATCAGTATATCGATTAAAGAATTTACTACAGGCTTTTGATTCCAACGTTGTGTTTCGATTATTGATCACCTTATGATTAATTTCAAATAAAAAAAGTATATTGTAATTAAAATGATTATTCTCAAATTAACTTTATGAATATTACATAACCATTCGATCTTCTTTGGCTTGTTCAATGATTCTACTTTTAAATTTTTCTCCAAACGTTTCATACCATTTAATTACTTCGGGCACTATACTAGGATTAATTAATTCCGTTGCTTGTTTAAAATGCTCTTTCGTAATTTTTCTTGCTCTTATATTTTCTCTAAGGGCAATCATACCCGCCTCACGACATAATGTCTCAATATCCGCACCAGAGAAACCATTTAATATCTTATTCAGGACATTCAAATCTATATTATTCGTAAGTGGCATCTCTTTAGTAAATATTTTTAATATTTCAAGTCTTCCTATTTCATCAGGTGGGGGTACCAGTAGCATCCTATCAATTCTTCCAGGTCGGATTAAGGCTGGGTCTAAAATATCGGGGCGATTGGTAGCAGCAATCACCACAATATCTTTCTTAACTTCTAAACCATCTAATTCAGTTAAAAATTGTGATAGAACTTTTTCGGATACTCCCGAATCTGTAGTATGCCTACCTCTACTTGGAGCTATCGAATCAAATTCATCAAAAAAGATAATACATGGTGCTGCCATTTTTGCTTTTCGAAAAATTTCGCGAATTGCTTTTTCGCTTTCTCCTACATATTTAGATAGCAATTCAGGTCCTTTAATAGAGATAAAATTAGCTTTACTTTCGTGTGCAACTGCCCTTGCCAAAAGTGTTTTTCCACACCCGGGCGGCCCATATAATAAGATTCCTCTAGGAGGCTTTATTCCCATACGCTCAAAAATTTTTGGATGCGATAAAGGCCAATCTACAGCCTCTATTAGTTTCTGTTTTAATTCCTCTAATCCACCTATCTGATCCCAAGAGACATTTGGTATTTCAACGAATACTTCTCTTATTCCAGATGGCATTACTTCCTTTAAAGCCTCCTCAAAATCAGCTTTAGTTATCTCCATTTGTTCAAGTAATTCAGGATCTATCGTATCAGAATCTAAATCAATCTTTGGTAAATACCTTCTAAGAGCTGCCATAGCAGCTTCTCTACACACTGCCATAATATCCGCACCAACGAATCCATGAGTAATGTTAGCATAATCTTTTAAAGATATTTTTTTATCGAGAGGCATATTTCTTGTATGAATTTGAAAAACTTCTCTTCTTCCTTTTTCATTTGGAACTTTTATCTCAATTTCGCGATCAAATCTACCTGGACGCCTTAACGCGGGATCTAAACTATTAGGTCTATTTGTTGCCCCAATAACGATAACTTTTCCTCTACTATGTAGCCCATCCATCAAGGCTAATAATTGAGCAACAACCCTTCGCTCTACTTCACCAGTTACAGTTTCTCTTTTTGGGGCAATTGCATCGATCTCATCAATAAATATTATTGATGGGCTCTTTTCTTCAGCGTCAATAAATATTTTTCGTAATTTTTTCTCAGATTCGCCATAAAACTTGCTCATAATTTCTGGACCGTTTATTGAAATAAAATAAGCTTCGCTTTCATTAGCTACAGCTCTCGCTAACAAAGTTTTTCCGCAACCAGGAGGACCCCTTAGTAAAATTCCTTTGGGGGGATCAATACCTAGACGTTTAAATAAAGAGGGATGTCTTAGTGGGAGTTCAACCATTTCTCTAACTCTTTGTATTTCGCGATCTAATCCCCCAACATCTTCATAAGTAACATAATCAGCTCCCCTTTCTTCGTCTTCAGTAATACGTTCGCTAATATGTAGAGCCGTTTCGGGTTTGATTATACAAACTCCATTTGGTCTTATGCTTATAACTTTAAATGTAATCTCTCGACTTATTCCAATTGAGATAAATATAAAATCATCGATCGTAACAGGATAATTGTTTAATTTTCGTTTAACGAAAGTTTCGAATCTAGGATTGGACTTTAATTTTATCTTTATTGGCGCCAAAACAATATTTTGAGCGGGGTGAGCGTTGACCTTCTGAATTTGGATTGTTTCATCAATATTTGCTCCCGTATTTTTCTTTAATCTAGAATCGATGCGAATAATGCCTAATCCACTATCTTGGGGATAACTCGGCCAAGCAATTCCCGCACTCTCTTTCTTTCCAGAAAGAGCGATGACATCACCAGTTTGAATATCTAACTTTTCCATAGTTTCTTGATCAATTCTAGCAATATTACGGCCAATATCCCTTTTTTTAGCTTCTTGCACCCGCAGTGCAACTGTTTGTGAATCTTTATTATTTGGTCCCTTTTTATCGTTCTCTTTAGCTGACATTTTTGATCAAATAAATAAAATATAATTTTCAATGTATATGAAGTAATAATTTTGTAAAAATTTTTCCTTTTTTTTCCTTTTTTTCTAATTTTTAAATATTAATTTTATTTGAAGAAGTTATCCAGAGACACCTGTCTTTTAGACGAGTCTTGCTTTTTCAACCGTTCAATTGCGTTTTCAACCCTGATTTTTGAAAAATTGTGTTGCTCTATCAATAATTCTTTAACTTTCTCGTAATTAATTTTTTCCCAGATTATCTTTGGATATTTTTTTTTAACATCTGGATATAAAAAGATATCTTTTATTTGGTCAATCAATTCTTTTTCTATTTGAATATCGATGTTACCAACTTTTACATTATTTTTTATAATATTTTCTAGCGAACCAAATTTCTTGATTAGGTTATAAGCCTTATGTTGGCCAATGCCCTTAATTCCAGGGAAAAAATCAGTTCCTATTAAAATCCCCATCTCTATCAACTGTTCTTGAGTAATATTTAAATTTTCAAGAAATTTAGATAAGGAGATGTATTCTATATCTAAAGTGACTGTAGTATCTCTAACCTTTTTACTTCTGCTTATTGCGAAATTTCTAATTAACCTTTTTCCTCCAAATAATAATGTGTCATAATCCTGGGATGCACACGCCCAAGCATCACCAGCTTCAACTAGAAAGGCAGATTGAGCCTCACCTTCAGAACTCGCCTCTACAATTGGAATCCCCATATATCTTAATAATTTTTTACTATCTTCAATCATGTTCGTATCCAATTTAGATGTCATCTGAGCGAATTTTTTCGCTTCTCTAAAATCTTCCTTCTCTTGAGCTTTTATCATCTTTTCCTTAGCATCTTCTTTAATTCTCCTTCGTTCTTTTATTGTTTCTAATTTTAATTCAGAAGGAGTCCCATCAAACACATATATTGGTTTGATTCCAAACTCTAAAAAATTTATTGTTCGATAAAATAATCCAGATATATGAGAAGTCACATTACCATTATAATCTTTTAAAGGAGTGCCATCTCTTTGCCTAATAATTGCTAAAAATTGATAAATCGTGTTAAACGCATCAATGGCTATGCGTTTATTTAATAGGTTATCAAAAGTAATAGTCCTTCTTACATCTTTCACTAATTCATTTATTTTAGTACCCATGGTTTATCTTTTTTATTTTTATCCAATATTTATTTACATTTTTTCCTATATATTTTGCACTATATTTTTTCCTTTATTAGTGGTCTCCTTTTTAGTTTAGACCCACACATTTCACAAATTTTATTAAAATCTTTAGGTTTGAAAACAGTTTTACAATAGGGGCAATATATCTCAAATAATATCTTTTCTTTTATACCCTCCCTAAATAGAGGCATGAATTTTATTTTTAGTTCACTACATAAATTTTCCATGGAATAATCGTTTGTGTAGAGAACAATCTCTTGGTTATATGTGTCCATCAATTCTAAAGCTAATGCAATTAAATTCACATCAGCATTAGATAACGCATTTACATCGCCCGTTAGTTTAGATTTTGCGTCTACTAGGTTAATGTAATTTTCATTAGCCCTTTTTATAATTAGTTTTCCTAGTTCAATTGCCACATCTATTCTATTTATAATATTTCTATTCTTATCTTTATATCTTTTAACTCGAATCTCATCGATAATTTCTGGAGTGGTGAAGATTGTCTCCTTAAAAAAATTGAAATCTATACCTCTTAAAAAAATGTTAGTATCAAAAACTAGAATTGAACTCTTCTTCAGGACTGTCATCGATCGGAACCTTGATTCCTCCAATAATTTTTTTCCTTAACCGCCTAATATAATTATCGCTTATGCTTCTGGAAAGACGGATAAATTTAGTGTGGGAATTTGCTTTACGGACTTTAATAATTGTATTTGGTTGGATATTTTTAAAAGTTCTTTGACCGTCAATTATAATTTTTGCACTTAGTCTTGGTCTTAGAAGTTGGATTTCAACTTCGCTATCAATAGGAAGCACTATTGGTTTCAATCCTGATCTCGCAAAACTATTTAATGGCGTTATTTGCATAATATCCATCGTTGGTTTTACAATTGCTCCTCCCGCACTTAAATTATACCCCGTAGAGCCTACTGAAGTTGAGATAATAATACCATCTAAATAACTTCGATTTAGAAAACAACCATCAATTTTAACTGATGTTAATAATACTTTAGAGCTTTTTGAAGAAACTATTAATATTTCATTTAATGCATTATTTAATCTAATTTCTTCAGAAGCTTTAATTACATATGGGGCTAATTTAGAGCATTTTTCTATTATATATTCGTCCTTAAATACACGATTTATGTCATTAAAAACATTTCTTTCATTAGTTTCGTCCAAAAAGCCGATAGACCCAATATTTACTCCCAAAATGGGTGGAGCGTTGCGTTGTGATAGGGCACTTGCCACTCTCAGAATAGTTCCATCTCCACCAATGGATATGAGAAATTTTGTATTCTCTGCTGTCATCTCTTTAAGATCCATACCATTGTGAGGTAAGATTTTAGGTGCGATTCTGGTTTCCAATTGAACAATTTCGCCTTTTTTCACTAAAAAATCAAAAAGTCTCTTAGTTAAATTTATCGCTCTCTCTGAATCCATTCTACAAGCTAATGAAACTGCTTTTTTTCCCATCGAACTCAGACTTCTTTTATATTTTTCTTTACTTTTATTGATATATTACAAAAATGAATAAATTTTAAGAAAATAATATTCTAATTCTGCTCAAAAAAGATTATAATAACATTCTAATTAATAATTACTCTATTTATCAAAGTTTTTCCTGCAAGCTGCCAATATTCTACTTGTGCCATCGACATTTTTCCGGGATCGGCTTTCAATTCCTTTATCTTTGCTTTTAAATCTTCCTCTACCGGCCAAGCAACATCCACTGATTCATAGGATTCAAGATCCATAATGTTAATCAATGTATCTTCAATAAAGTTAATCTGTGCAGCACCTTTGATTATCTCGGGAATAGAAACCATGTGGCCCGATGGTATGGTGAGAGATCTCTTGTTATTATCGAATACTCCAACACATACGACCCTAACTTTGGCGTGTCCATGTTTTCCAGACTTACTTCTTTCAGTAGCTTTTATAACGCATGGTTCTTCATCAACCATAATATACTGCCCCGTTTTAAGCTTCTGAACTTCGGTTCTTCTAATGCTCATAAATCATTTTCTCCTTTTTTTTCAATATTAGGTTTATATGAAATGTTTTTTATTTTCACATATCTTTTTTTATATAATATTATCTTTATTTAAAAAAAAATATTAGTTTTTGTTAATATTATTTATTAAAACATAAAAATAAAAATAGATTTGTAATGGCGTTTAAGAAACTAGGGAAAGATCTCGAAAACATCATGCGAAAGTTACGAGGTTTACCAAAGATAGATAAGGATGTAATTAACTCAATCGTTCAAGATTTGCAAAGAGCATTACTAAGTGCTGATGTTAAAGTTGAATTAGTTTTCCAGATGACTGAAAATATTAAAAAAGAGGCAATGAACACTGATCTTAAAAGAGCAAGAAGAAAAGATTTCATAATTAAACTTGTTCATGACGAATTGGTTAAAACTATCGGAGGGGAATCTGCGCCCATTAGAATAAAACCAGGGAAAAGTAACGTAATTTTACTTGTCGGAATTCAAGGATCAGGTAAAACTACTACAGTTGGTAAGTTAGCACGCTTTTACAAAAATAAAGGGTATAAAGTAGCTACTGTCACAACAGACACATGGCGTCCAGGGGCTTATGAACAGCTTGTTCAACTAACAGAACAAATAGGTGTTAAATGCTATGGAAATCCTAATGAAAAAAATGCAATTAAACTTGCCGTAAGAGAAACTAAAAAAGCGATAAATGATGAACACGACATAATTATCGTGGATACTGCTGGGCGTCATAAGGAAGAGAAAGAATTAATGAAAGAGATGGAAAAGATTGAGAGCAATTTAAAGCCTAACGAAGTAATCCTCGTTATTGACGGAAGTATAGGTCAACAAGCTTATTCGCAAGCAGAAGAATTCGCAAAAACAACAAATATTGGTAGTATAATCGTAACTAAATTAGATGGAACCGCTAAAGGGGGTGGTGCTCTTTCTGCTTGTGCTGCGACTAATCAATCCATAAGATTTATTGGTGTTGGGGAAAAACTGGATGATTTTGAAGAATTCAATTCAACTACTTTTGTAGGCTCTTTATTAGGTATACCAGATATAGAAGGTTTAGTAAAAAAAGTTGAGGAAGCTGAAATTGATACAGACCCCGATATGGTTAAAAGAATGATGAAGGGTAAGTTCACCCTAGACGACCTTTACCTACAATTAAAAAGCATAAAAAAAGTAGGTAAGATGAAAAATATTTTAGCTATGATTGGAGGAGGAAATATTCCCGATGCTTTAACTGATGACGCTGAGAAGAATTTAGAAAAATGGCGCGTGGTTTTAGATTCTATGACTTCGGAAGAAAAGTTCGACCCAAAAATTATAAAAAAAACCAGAAAAAGAAGGATTGCTCTTGGAAGCGGTACCGATTATGCTACAATAAATCGAATGCTTGATCAATATAACCAAATGAAAAAGTTCTTCAAAAAAGCCTTACAAATGCAAAAGAAAGGTAAAGGAATGCCGGGCATTCCGGGAATGGGAAAGCAAGGAGCACAATTTATGAATAAATTAGGAAAGGATTTTAAATTTTAAATATAATTTAAATTTGATAAATTTGGTTAATTTTCTAATACTAATTGAGAAATTCCCTAAATTTTCTAAAAGCGATATAGATATAGGAAAAACTCCCATTTATGTGTATAATTTATGTTCTATAATACGGGAATCGTTTTGTTTATCTTATTCAATCAGAAAAAATAATAACTTATATCTATATTTTGAATCACTTCAACTTCTAATAAAGTATGATGGTAAAAAGTTGAGATTTCTAGGTTCTGATGAGAGGTCTCAAGCAATACTTTTAAATAAGGCATTAGAGAAAATAAATGGGGATGAAAAAGTAAAAACTCGAGAATGGGAAAACTCTACTCCTGGTATTTTTGTTAAGAGATTACCAAATTCTAGTTCTATTTTAGAAAATATTAATAATATTCTCCATAACAAAATAGTATTTATTGCCGAATTTGAAAATAAGGATATTTATCCTGATATCGTCAATTTAAATGATTTAGACGATATGAACGAATTTAGTTATATTCTACCTTATTCTCAGAATTCACAGAGTTCATTGAGATTTTTACAAGTGATTAAAGAAAACTACAATTTAAAATACATTAATCTTTCAAACATTAAAGGGATTGAAAATAAAATATTATATATTAATTTTCGAATTGACCAAAGTACGAAAATTAATAAGGAAATAGAAAAATGATTTTAAAAAATGCGTTCATATATATTAATGGTTCACTTCGGAAGGGATCTCTATCAATCGATAATGGAACGATTAAATCAGTTATAAATGAAAAATCAAAGGAAGATTTAAAGAAAATTCGAAGTCATAATGAAGATGGAATAGAGATAGATTGCGGAAAGAGAATTATTTTACCAGGTATTATTGATATTCATTCTCATTTAAGAGATATGGGACAAAGCGAAAAAGAAACTTTTTTAACAGGAACATTAGCAGCAGCTTTTTCTGGAATAACTACAGTATTTAATATGCCGAATACAATACCTCCTGCTATAAATGCTTATCAAGTTAAAAAATGGATGGAAAAAGCACAAAATAACATTTATGTGAATGTGGGTTTTATCGCTGGAGTTCCAAGAGAGTTTAATTTCGATGAAATTATTTCGATTATTGATTTAGGCGTTATTGGATTCAAAATTTATCCGATGGGTTCATTAAATGAGATCGATTGGATAAATTACTTAAATGTTCAAAAGATTCTTAATATTTCATCTAAATTGCAAATTCCTATATTTATACATCCAGATTGGCCTCTTTCTTTTGAAGAAAAGGATGAAATTTACGAGAAATACACACTGGAACAATTTCCAACCTTAGAATTGCATAATAATCTATACCCCGTTTCTATGGAAGCTAAATACGTGAATTTTGTTCTTGAAAATTATTATAAGATTATTGTAGATCTAGATTTAAGCCCGAAAGATTATCCAATCGTTCATTTTTGTCATATAAGTTGCAAGAATAGTTATTCTCTAATAAAAAAAGCTTTAGATATGAATATTAACTTAAAAATTTCCTTCGAAATAACACCACATCATTTATTTTTAACTAATAAAATAAAAATAAGCAATCCAAATTATGGTAAAGTTTTACCTCCTTTAAGAGATGAAGAACATTCCTTATATTTATTTAAGGAACTTAAAGACGGGCATATAAGCCTTATAGGTACAGATCACGCACCTCACACATTGGAAGAAAAGGGACAAGGTTATCTTGATGCACCTTCAGGATTTCCTGGATTTGAAACATATCCATTAACGCTATTAGATAGAGTTTGTAAAGAAGAACTCTCTCTTGAAAAATTTGTTAAAATTACTTCAGAAAACCCGGCAAAGTTCTTTAACTTAAGGAATAAAGGATTTGTCAAAGAGGGATACGACGCCGATTTAATTATAGTTGATAAAATTCCAGAATACCCTATTAAATCAAAAAGATTTAAAACAAAAGCAAAATTTTCCCCCTACGAAGATTACATAACCACTGTTCAGATTTGGAAAGTTTTTCTAAGAGGTAATGAGGTTAATACCGAAAAATCTGAACCAAAGGGTAAAATCATTCGGAAATAAAATATAAATGTATGAAAAATATAATTATATATTAATAATTCTGTCTTGAGGTAGATATTATGACTGATGAGAACTCTTTTACTTTAGAAGATGGTATATCATTAATAAGATTTGCTCGAGAAAATATTGAATTTTTTCTCAATAACGATCGAAGGATACCCATTCCAGATGACATTAAAAATAAATTTTCAGAGAAATATGGAGCATTTGTCACTTTAAATACAGTAAATGCGTCAAGCAGTACTTTACGAGGTTGTATAGGTTATATTGAACCAACTTATCCATTATATGATGTAATTCATAGAGTTTCAATTAGTTCAGCAATTGAAGATCCGCGTTTTCCATCTATTTCACTCGAGGAGATGAACGATATTGTCATTGAACTTTCTATATTAACACCTCCTAAATTAATCAAAGTGGATCATCCAAAAGAATATCTTGATAAAATTGTTATCGGGAGAGATGGACTTATAGCTGAAAAAGGATTGAGGAGAGGATTGCTTCTTCCTCAAGTACCAATTGATCATGGGAGAGAATGGGATGTAGAAACATTCTTAGGTCATACTTGCGTTAAAGCATGGCTCTCAAATGACGCTTGGAAAGATAATAAAACAAAAATCTTTTCATTTCAAGCTATTCTGTTTGAAGAAAAAGAACCAAGGGGAGAAGTTATTAGGAAATATATCGCACCACACTAAATTTTACTTAAAAATGGTGAATATTATGGACAATAACGAGAATAAGATAATAACGATTGACATCTCATCTAATTCGGTAAAGATTGGATTAGTTTCAGAGCATTTAAAATTAGAATTCATCGATTCTCAAAAGATTAGTGTAATCAATGAAGATCTCGATGGTTTTGCTAAAAAACTTGATATGGATAACTTATGGAACAAAATAAATGACGGAATAAATCGTATTTTGAAAAAATGCAAACCTATAGTTAATATTATTGGAATCTCTTCTTGTACTCAAAGAATAGCTACGGTTTTTTTGGATAATTCCGGTGATGTAATCTATGGGGGTCCTAATATAGATATACGGGGAATTGATTCTGCATATATTATAGATGATGAATTTTCAGAAAGAGCTTTGTTTGAAATAACTGGTCACAGTCCCCCTTTATTATTTTGTCTAGCACGATTATTATGGTTCAGAGAAGAAGAGGAAGAAACATATGAAAAAATAAAAAAAGTATTAATGTTAGATGATTGGTTGGTTTATCGCCTTACTGGAAACTATGTTTCTGATTTATCATCAGCTGCTGAATCTCAGATATTAGATATAAAGAAGAGAGAATGGAGTTCGGAAATAATTCAAACTTTTGATTTTGATCCAGATTTCTTTCCTGAAATCGTGGAATCTGGGACAATCGTTGGCGAATTAAAACCTGAATTAGTAAAAAGTTTCAACATTAATCAAAATAATATTCCGATTATAAAATCGGGTGGTGATACGCAAGCAACATTATTAGGTATGGGAGTGATTGAAGATGGAGATATTGGAATTAGTTTAGGCACAACCGCCCCTGTTCATCTCGTCGTAAATAAACCTATTTTCGATCCTAATAATAATTATTGGACATCGTGCCACTCAATAAAGGGAAAATGGTTAATTGAAGCACATGCAGGTAACACTGGGGCGGCGTATAATTGGTTTAAAGAATGTTTTTTATCAAGTTTAACAAATAATTCAGATTCTTCGATTGAACAATATCTAAAGAACTCAACACCAGGGGCTTTTTCTACTTTTGCATTCTTAGGACCCGAAAAAATGAATATTAAAAACCAAACTTCTATTAAAAGGGGTGTATTTGTTTTTCAACCGCCTACAATGATATCTGAGGAACTTCCTAAAATACAAGATTTTGCTAGAAGCGTTATAGAAAATATAGCTTATGGTATATTCGAAAATTATCAAGCTATACAGAAATTTACTGATTTAAGTACAAAAACTTATTGTGCTGGCGGCATGGCTAAATCAGAAGGATTTTGCAAGATATTAGCTAGTGTTTTAAACACTGAAATATCGGTTCCATATACTAAAGACGCAGCTTTTATTGGAGTGGCGATGAATACGTTAAAAGGTTTAAATTACTATTCGGATTATAGATCCATGACAAAAAAACTCTTGACTTATGAAAAAAATTTCAGCAATCCTACTATCTCAGATAATTACAAAAATTTATACCTCGAATGGAAGAATTTAAAAAATAAAATTGACGATCTGTAATTTATTTCTTATATTTTTATAAACGAAAGTTAATTAATTAATTCAAGAAAAGTTTTCTTAATTTTGAGGTGTAAGAAATTGTCAAATTTTGATAGTATAGAATCTTGTTTAAAGGAAATTGAAAATCGCTATATTAATACCGAAAAAGTGCGCAAAAAATTGGCAAATTATGATGAATCAATACAAATAAGGTTTTTAGACACAAATAGGAGCGTCTTACTTTTAGTAAATAAGGATCAAGGCATTGAAGTAAAGGATAATGCCAACGATGAAAGTGCTCCCATTAAAATTGAATTTATAGCAGAAAAAACAATGCTGGATTTATTCAATAAAGAGCTTGGAGCAGTAAAAGCGTATTCTTCGGGAAAGATAAAGGTTGTGGAAGGAAAAATTAAAAATCTAATGAAACTTAAAAGTTTAATGTTCTAAAAAAATAATTATTTTTTTTATTAGTTTTAAATTCTTATTACAGTCATTATAAAGTTTATATAAAATTATTGAGTTGAGAAATTATAAGAGCACTTATTACCGCAAGTATATCTGATGATGTATTAAAAGAATTAAAAAAGAAAATGGATGTCACCTACGAGAGTTGGAGAGATACAGGAAACATTTATTTTGATGCTAAAGAAATGGTTGAAAAATTAAATGGTTATGATATTTTTATAACGACTGCAGACGATTTAAAGAAAGCTGAATTATTTGAACAGACAGACTTAAAATTGATTGCGTCTTGCCGGGGAGATCCATTTAACATCGATTTAGAAGCTGCGACTAAAAATAACATTCCTGTAATTTATACTCCTCTTAGGA
>JAUWNA010000524.1 GCA_030612905.1 Promethearchaeota archaeon | reverse complement strand
TTATATGCCCTTATCTTTCAAGATTATGTTGATAGCATACTTGAATCTGCTAATTTCGTACCAAGTGGATCGGTCTATTTATCACAAAGTCTAGGATTTGACCTTATGAATCTTTTCAAATTAGTAGCATTAGTCGCAATTTCATTAATTATTGCTTCAATCTTCTTAAACCTCAGCTTAAAATATATGAACAGTATGTTTCTGAGCATTGTAACCTTTATACCTATTTTAATCGTTCTTTCTGCGCTATTTATATTTCACCCCGACCTAGGAGGTAATGGGATAATAAATCTCGCACCAGATACATATTGGATAACTGGACAGTCAAGTTTTACAACTATTTTTGGCTTTAACTTCTACACTTTAAGAACTGCTGGATTTAATGCGGATTTAATTGGAATTCTATCTATACTCGCGATACCTTACCAAACTACTCAATATATTTTCAATATTATTTTCTGGAGCTTAATAGTTTTTTACATGAAAAAAAGTTTTAGAGCAAAAAATATTAGTATCGACGAACGCCATTTAGAGAAAGCTATTTTCTCTACTGTAACTGAATTCCTATCATACGACGAATATATGAAAGGAAAAGCACGATATTTAATTATAAAGAGAGAAGATGTTGATTATTATATTTTAAGTGACGAACGAGAGGAAATAAAATCCATTTTGGCTTCTTTAGAGACTGGAAAAATTCTGGATGAAATTAAACCTACAGACGAAAAAGAGAGACAAAGGTTTTACTTTACTCTTAAATACCTCTATAATAACAACCTAATTGATGTATTAAAACAAGAATTTAGTTATGTTTTTGAAAAAGTTGTAAAACAAGGACTATACATTATTTACGACGACGGTCGAGGCATTATTGATTACAATTTTTCCACAGACTACAATCACGACCCTGGAATCGTCTCTGGTATGTTTTCGGCAATCACCTCTTTTATTAAAGAAACTACCAAATCCCAAGAACTATTAAAAACTATAGATCACGGCGATATAACCATTGTTATCGAATATGGAAAGCGTATATTTGGAGCGTTATTTATTAAAGGAAAACAAACTACTGAAGTACGCTCAAACCTAAGAGAACTCGTCAATAGATTCGAAGCTAAATACGCTGACGCGCTAGCAGACTGGAGCGGAGCCTTAATATATTTCAAAGACGATCACAAATTAGTAGAAGACATATTTAAAGAATAATTTTTTTTTAATTTCTATTTTTTTCTCATTTGTATCCATTAAAATTATTGCTAAATTAAGCACTTTCTTTTTCGTCATTAATTGCGTTTAGTAAACGTTTCACTTCGTATGAGTTTGGGTACTTCTCAAGGATTTTTTGACAACATTCGATCGCCAGATCAAATTCTCCTAATTCTTTATATACAATTCCTAAATTATACCACGTTTCATATTTATCAGGGTTAATTTCCAGAGCTTTCTTCCAACACTTAATCGCTTGATTAATTTCACCTTTTTCACTATATGCATTAGCCATATTATTCCAACCTTCGTGATACTCTGGATTTAATTCTACTACCTTTTTATAACTCTCAACCGCCTTGTTGTAATCTTTATGTTCTCTGTAAGCGTTGCCCATATTGTACAACACATCAACATCATCTGGCTTTAGTTCCAACGCTTTCTTCCAACACTCAATTGCTCGCTCTAAATACCCCTTTCCTATGTGATAAACATTACCCAAATTGTACCATCCTTCAAAGTGATTAGGATTCAGCTCTACAGTCTTTTGCCAACACTCAATCGCCCCGTCAGCATCAGAATCCTTACCATAGACTAATCCTTTTTGATAAAATTCTTCAGCTTCTAATATCTTCTTTTTTTGCTCGTTCTCATCATCAACCATTTTAATCGACATTTACCTAATATTTCGAATTACTAAATATAGGTATCGCTTAGAGAGTTTATAAATGTTATAGAATTACTTTCCAAACAAAATTTGTACATTATTATCAAAATCGTTTTCGAGAATTAAAGTTATAAATAAAATGTCAACCTTTTATTAACAATATGAGAAGAATAAATAGCGTTGACACCGTTAGAGGGCTTTCAATGTTCCTCATGGTTTTTGGGCACCTAATTTTTTGGTGGATAAGACCGGAAGA
>JAUWNA010000461.1 GCA_030612905.1 Promethearchaeota archaeon | reverse complement strand
TCATCTTCTATATTCGAGTTCAGAACTTTCAAATCGTATATACTCGCAGCTAATTCAGTGCCAATCGCCGCATAAGAATTATCTGCTAATTCTTTAATTCTTCGCATAGCTTCGGCAGTTGAGCTGATATCCATTAAATTTACATTTGGTAAGTTGCTTTTCAGCCACGATTTGGTTTGAGCAAATGCTTGGGGGTGTGAAAAAATATTTTTTATGAGAGAAATTTCTGATTCTTTTAAGGCTATTAAATTCTGGACGATTCTCAACTCGACTTCTCCGTAAATAAATAATTCCTTTTCAATTAACAAATCCAGCGTCTCTCGTACGGTTCCATAAAAGCTATTTTCAATTGGGACAATCCCGTAATTTATTATTTTTTTTTCAACATTATCAAAGATTTCTGAGGTTGAGTTGTATGGAATGAATTGCGTTCCGGCTTTAGCAAAAGACTCAAGGGCTGCTTGGTGCGTGAAAGTGCCCATTGGGCCTAAATATCCGACTTTAGTTATTGTGTCTTGAATAACCTTACTTGCGCTAATAATTTCTTTCCAGATGGCTTCCATGCTTTCTTTTTTGAATATTGTTGATTTATTTTTGATTCTCTCGATTATTTCAATTTCCCTTTTGGGTTGAACTATTTTTAAATTAAGATTTTTCTTTAAATTTCCAATTTTAATTACGATGTTTCCTCTTTTATTCAACAGATCAACGATTTGATCGTCAACATTGTTAATCTTTTTTCTAATCTCTTCTAAATCTTCTTTATATTTCTGCTCATTACTCAATTTAATCACACTATAAATATTATTATTATTATTAAATAAGTATTTACAAAATAAATAATTACAAAAGTTTTTGCAAATTTAATTCTAATCCGGCAACAGGGAACTCCAGTTTAAAGTTTAACAATACTTCGGGATGGATTTCTCCAATTTCTCCAACTTTTTCACCATTTACATAGATATCTCCATAACGGCCGGTGATATAGCTAGGATTCTTCCCGGGTTTAATTTCATATTTATCATAAAGCCCAAGAGCAGTCATTATAAAATCTAAAGTCGACCGTATTTCAGTAAAATCAGCGTCTTCGTGATAAGTTGTTGCTGAAAGGTGAATTTCTCTTTTTGCGCCAGTTTCTTCTTCTTTCGAAAGTAAAACGACATCTCCAACTTCAAAAATTCTAATTGGTTTCTCTTCGGATATGTTAAATCGTATCGTTTCCATTAATTTAGGCAATATTGAAGTCCGGGTTGTATCGTATTCTTTTGATACAGGGTTAGCAATATGGATTAATTTGGATTCATCTTTTTTTTTATTCATATAATCGAATTGTTTTTCAGAATTAGATAAAATGAAATTAAGAACTTCTAAATATCCTGCTCCAATTAAAATTCGTCTTATTTTATTAGAGAACGATTGAATAGGGTGATATTCTCCTACGCATCCTTCTCGAATGGTTTTTGGTAAATTAAAATAACCATAGCCGATCGCAACTTCTTCAGTGAAATCAACTGGATGCATTATGTCACCTCGAAAGGCAGGAACGTAAATGTCTAAATATCCTTTTTTCTTGGATTTTTTAGCCTCCAGCCTACTTTTCTGAAAACATTTAATCATTTCAGCGGCAGATAAATTCAAACCAATATAATCGTTAAGATAGTCAATTTCAACTTCCCATTTTTTTGAATCTAAATTAGGTGTGTTGATTTCTTTTTCTCCTTCGTAATTTACTTTAACACTTTCTATTTTCGCTCCCATGTCTGATAGTGTCGTAGATAAGATGTTTAAAGCAAGATTAACGGCCTTAAAATCGGTACCAGTCAAATCTAAGAATAAATTTTTCGTTTCTTCCGTTACAGTTGTAAGAACTCCGTTTATTATTGGAGGAAACGAAAGAACTTCGTTATTACTATCAAAAATTACCGGATAAACTTCTTTCCCTTCTAAAATGGGAGCGTATTCAATACCTTTATCGTGAAGCAGTAAAATTTCTTCTAAATTCATGGAATACCCATCTCCATGCAATGGCGTAAAACTTACTGAATCTGGTTCCACGGCAGTATATCTGAATGGAGATTTTACTTTATCTAAGTCGTGTACTCCAATCGCAACTTTTTTTCTATCTCTTCCAACAGCCCAGTGAAGGTGTTCTTGAATAGTCATTAAGGTTGCTACCTCGTCCTCACCTAAATCAATATTTCGAACTATACCACATACGATGTAAGGTCTTACTTTTTTTACGCTAGGATCTACATTCATCACAATATCACTTGGTGTTATATCGAATGAAGGTACTCCTAGTTCAATTTCGTAATAACCTTTAAGAGTCCTCGCTATACCTTCTGGACTAGAAAAATCTGGTCGGTTTGGATTATACTCAACTTTAACTTTTTGTTCTTCCTCGTTAATATTTTCTAAATCTAAACCTATCCACTGCAAATCGTACTCTAATTCTTTTAGATTTAATTTTTTTCCAACTAATCTTTCTAGCCTCTCAATTTTTAATTCGAGTGTTGGTATTTTTTTTCACCTCTTTTTAATATGGTTGTTGCC